>CANRMV010000015.1 GCA_947631875.1 uncultured Clostridia bacterium | reverse complement strand
CACTCTTCGAAGCCCCACTTCGCAAGAGAGTCGCCGCAAAATGCTTGCATTTTCGTTTGGCGGCGAGAAGGCGAAAACAAGCGTCAAAGCGATGCTTTTTGGCACTTGTGACAAAAACGAGCCATCAGCGAAGTTTTCGCCGAAGTTGTCCCCGCACTATTTGCCCGCTTTTGGCTTTTTAGCGCCATACTTAGAACGGCTTTGTTTTCTGTTTGCAACGCCGGCAGTGTCCAAAGTTCCTCTGATGATGTGATAACGAACACCGATAAGGTCCTTAACACGTCCGCCACGAACTAAAACAACGCTGTGTTCTTGCAAGTTGTGTCCAATTCCTGGAATGTAGCAAGTTGCTTCTTGTCCATTTGAAAGTTTAACTCTGGCAATTTTACGAAGAGCAGAGTTAGGTTTTTTAGGTGTTGCAGTTCTCACTGACAAGCAAACGCCGCGTTTTTGAGGGCATTCGTTGAGAAGAGGTGCTTTTTTCTTTTTCTCGAACTCTTTTCTTCCATTCCTAATCAGTTGGTTAAATGTTGGCATAGTTTTCTCCTTTTGTTTAGATTTTCAGTTTTAAATCTTGAATAGATTTGTCATAAAAAATGACGCGATGATTTCGCGTCAATGAAAAATGCTTGTTTTTAAACACGAACAACACAATCATCTTCTCGATGACTTTGAGCTTCTGCTCAAATCGGTGAAACGAAGGCTCGCCACCTGTTGTTTGTTTATGCTTATTTTTTAAGCACGGTTTCCGACAACGAAACACTATGCTCATTATACTTACCCCAAACACAAAAGTCAAGCGTTTTTATCATTTATTTTTTGATTTTTGTCCATTTTCCTTCGCTGTGCAGCAAACTGGCTGTTTTGCGCTCCCACCAAAGTCAAAATTTTGCAGTTTTTCTCTTATTCCCTTTTCTTTTTGAGCAAATTCTTCATCGCTCCACCCCTTCGCCCTGGCATAGTCCTCTTCTTTCTTATATATAGGGAAGATATAAAAATCCTTAAAAACTTGGCTCTCGTCATCCTTTAAAGTTGGCACAAATGTTTTTATAATATCAATTTTGCTGCCAAACTTTTGCACAAAGTGCTTTCTCTCTCTAACTTTTTCAAAGTTGATGTCAAAGCCAAAATTTCTTGCCAAAGAATTGTCAACAAGTTCGTTTAAAAGTTCCAAATCCGTGTTTGCCAATTTGTTTGCAAGGCGCAAAGTTTCCTTCCGCAAAGTTCCAACATCAAGTTTAAGTGCCTTTGCAATCTCACCGTTTGTCAACCTTCCATCAAAATTCAAAATCCTTGCAACAAACACTTGCCTCTCTTCTTTTTTTAAAATTGGAACAAAATATTTCCACAAAAACGCTCTGCCGCCATATCTTTCAATAAGCGCGTTTGTGGCTCTAACCTCTTTTGTTTGAACTTTTATAATTGGCAGTTTGTAAAATTCTTCTTTTTCCGCCAAAAGTTCTTTTTCCTTTTCCTGCAAAATTTGTTTAATTTCATCGCAAATTTTGCAAACATTATTTGCTCTTAAATTTGTTCCAACAGCCTGCATCTCTTTTGATTGTCCATAAAAAAATAGAAAGGAATTTTTAAATATGGTGGCCTGTTCAGGTGTGAGTTTAAGCAAAAATCGCCTTCTTAAAAATTCTTCACCATACTTTTTTATAATCCCACGCTTTTCCTCAAATTCTGCCAGCGCCGATGCGCTAAGCGCAACTTTTCTTAATGCAAGGTCATCTTCCGAAACCCCGAATTTAAGCATTCTTTGCACTTTTGTTTTTGCTTTTTCCAGATGTCTCATAATCACAGTGCGCACAAGATTGTATTTTATTTTAAGATCCTTCACAGGCATATCCCGAAAATAAAAATCCACAAAAATATCTCTCTCTTTTTTAGGCAACACAGGCAAAATACTTTCTTTCAAAAATATGTCTTGCAGCACATTTTCTTGATTATCAACATCAAATTGTGGGTCGGACACGGTGTCAGAAATGTTTACTCCCTCTTCATCTTTTTTCTTAACACCCACAATTTTTGTTTCAAAACTGACAGTTTTAATCTTTCGCTCCTGCCTGCGGGCCTCCATGCCAAGAATATTCATTATGCCCCTTGAAACAAACGTTGAAAAAGCAACCCCTCGATCCGGATCAAAACATCTTACACTTTTCATCAAAACAAAAACGCAATCTTGCTCCAAATCTTCCAGCGATGCAACAGCAATATCTCCACTTTGCAAATTTGAAAAATTTCTTGAAACAATCGCACGGATGAGTCGTAAATTTCCAATCAAAGCCTTTTCTAACGATTCTTCGCTTCCCTCACGAATAAGTGCGCATGTTTCCTCATTGGACAAAGACTCTGGCAACTTTGACCAAATGCTTTCCGTTCTATTTACCATAAACCGCCTTCATGGCTTTATTTATGCAAAAACAGTTTTTAGTGTTGAAGAAATTTAGAGCATTAGTCTTTTAGCATTTCAAGCAAATCTGCTTCCGATATGATTTTTATTCCAAGCGCTTTTGCTTTGTCAAGTTTGCTGCCCGCATCCTGCCCTGCAAGAACATAGTTGGTGTTTTTGGAAACAGATGATGAGGTTTTTCCACCATTACTTTCAATAAGTTTTGTCATGTCGCTTCGGCTGTAATTTGGAAGCGTGCCTGTGAGAACAAAATTAATTCCCTTAAACTTTTCTGATGTCAGCCCACTCTCAGCCAAAATTTCAACTCCAACTTCAAACAACTGTTGTATTTCTTGAAGGTTGTCCTCGTCTTTAAAAAAGTCAAAAATATTGTGCGCAATAATTTCGCCAATGTCCTCAATTTCATCAATTTGCTCAAAAGTTGCTTTTTGCAAATTTTCAAGAGTTTTAAAATTTTTGGCAAGGTCGCCCGCCGTTTTAATTCCAACTTCACTTATGCCAATCCCATATAAAAATCGTGAAAATTCAATTTTTTTGCTTTTTTCAAGGCTTTTTATCACATTTTCAGCCTTTTTTTCTTGAAATTTCTCCAAATTTATAAGTTGCTCTTTTGTCAGTTTGTAAAGGTCAGAAAAATGCCTGAGCGACAAATCGTTGTAAAGTTGAATTATCGTCTTTTCCGAAACACCTTCAATATTAAATGCCTCACGGGTGACAAAGTGCGTCAAGCGGCTGACAATTTGCTCTTTGCAGCCATCATGATTTGGACAAAAAATCAAAGGCCCTTTTTTAACAAGCGCACTCCCGCAACATGGGCAAGTTTTTGGCTCGTCAATAACATGCGAATTTTCATATTTTTCAGCCAAGCCCAAAACCTCCGGGATAACTTCGTTACTTCGCCTTATAAACACTCTGCTGTTGATGTAAACATCTTTTTTTCTTATGTCCTCAATGTTGTTTAATGTGGCTCGTGAAATTGTTGCTCCTGCAAGTTCAACCGGCTCCAAAATTGCTGTTGGAGAAACTTTCCCGCTTCTGCCAACTTGCCAAACAACATCTTTAAGCATTGTTGAAATCTCTTCCGCCTCAAACTTGAAAGCCATTGCCCACTTTGGAAACTTGTTTGTCCAGCCAATTTCTTCGCGAGGAGAAACATTGTTAACTTTTATAACCATTCCGTCTATATCAATGTCAAGATGCGACTTCTTTGCCCCTATTTCCAAAATGTGTTTTTCAATTTCTGCCGCAGATTTACAAATGAAAAAGAAATTTCCAACATTAAATTTGTTTTCAATCAAAAAGTTGTGCATATCAAGTTGAGTGGCAAACTTTTTTTCGCAGTAAATTATCGAATAGCAAAAAAAGTCAAGTTTTCTTTTTGCGGTTTCTTTTGGGTCTAAATTTCGTATTGCGCCTGCAACTCCGTTTCTGGCATTTTTAAGTGGAATTTCAGCAGTTTGGTTGTATTGTTTAAAAGCGGTTTTGGTCATCATTCCCTCGCCCTGAACAATAAGTTTGCCAAGATATTCAATCTTCAAAGGCACAGTTGGAATTGTTTTCACCTGCAAGGTCACATCCTCGCCAATGTTGCCATCGCCTCTTGTGGTTGCTCTCACAAAATCACCATTTTCATATTCAAGCACAAGTTGAAGACCATCATATTTATATTCAAGTGCAAAATCGGTGTGTTTATCAAAAGCCCTCATATCAGCCACCCATTTTTCTAGGTCATCAAAATCTCGCACTTTTGAAAGGCTGTAAAGTTTGTGTTCGTGTTTGTGCTTTTTAAAGTTTTTAAGCACAACATCCCCCACTCTTTGCGTTGGAGAATTTGGAAAAATGAAATCGTATTCTTTTTCCATATCAACAAGTTTATAATACACTTCGTCATATTCTTTGTCGGACACAATCGGGTTGTCCAAAGTGTAATAATGATAGTTGTAAAGATTTATTTTTTCAATGAGTTTCCTCATTTCCTCTTTCACTTTCTCGTCAATCATTGTCCTTCTCCTTTTCAAGTTTTGCCATGTTCAGCATAAGGCTTTTTGTGCCAAAATCCTCAAAATTTATGTCCGCAACAAGCCCATCATCAGAAATATTGACAATTATGCCTTTTCCAAAACGCAAATGCGTAACGCGGTCGCCAATGCAAAAACCGCTGTCAAATGTTTCCTGCTTTTCCGCTTCAACAAAATCGTTTGAAATGATTTTTGTTCTCTTTTTGTCCACAATTCCAAGTTCGCCCAAAAACCTGCTTGGCGTGCGATAATCTGATTTGCCATACATATATCTTTTGGCTGTGTAGGTTAAAAAAATTCGCTCTTCTGCACGCGTGATTGCAACATACATCAGCCTGCGTTCTTCTTCCATTTCACTTGCATTGTAAAGCGCTTTTGTAAGTGGAAACAACCCTTCTTCAAGCCCAATAACAAACACCACTTTAAACTCCAAGCCCTTAACAGAATGAATTGTTGAAACTGTTGCAACTTCGCCTTCTTGAATGTTGTCACTGTCTGATTTTAGCATAACAAAAGCCAAATAATCATCAAGCGAAGCATCCTCGCTTTCATCGGCAAACTCTTTCACACTTGAAAGAAAACTGTCAATGTTTGCAAGTTTGTTTAAACTTTCATCGTCCTTGCCGGCATAGGCATTCAAAAGCCCAAATCTTTTAACAACCGCATCCACAAACTCTGGCAAAGAAAGAGTGTTTTTCTCCGCCTTCAACTGATTGATTGTTTGCACAAATTTGGAAAGTTTTGGCGCATATTTGGAAAACTCAAACTTGTCAGAAAGCAGATAAGCCAAAAGCGGCTGACCATCCGCTTCTTTTTGCAACGATGCCACTGCAACCTCGCCAATGCCTCGTCTTGGAAAGTTGATTATTTTAAGCAGCGAAATTTCATCTCTTTCATTTGTGAAAATGGAAAGATAGGCCAAAATTATTTTAATTTCCGCCCGCTCATAAAATTTAAAACCTCCATAAATTTTGTAAGGAATTTGGAAGGACATCAGGCCTTCTTCAATATTGCGCGAAAGTGCGTTCACCCGCATTAAAATGGCAAAATCGCTGTAAGAATAGCCCTCGCTAACAAGGTCCTCAATCGTTTTTGCCACAAACATTGCCTCGTCACGCTCATCAAAGGCATTATAAACCACGGGGCCCGCCCCTTCCTCTTTGTTTGTCCAAAGATTTTTGTTCAGCCGCTCCTTGTTGTTTGCAATCACATTGTTTGCAAGGTTTAATATGTTTTTTGTTGAACGATAATTTCTTTCCAACTTAAAAATTTTAAGGTCTGGAAAATCTTTTTTAAGATTGAATATGTTTTCAAAATTCGCCCCGCGCCAAGAGTAAATACATTGGTCCTCATCACCCACAACAAACAAATTTCCATGCACACTTGAAAGAAGTTTCACAAGTTTGTATTGCACCAAGTTTGTGTCCTGAAATTCGTCAACCAAAATATAATGAAATCTGTTTGAATAATATTGCAAAATGTCTTTATAGTTGTGAAAAAGAAAAAGTGTTTTGTTAAGCAAATCATCAAAGTCCAAAGCGTTGTTTTTGTGCAAAAATTCTTCATATTCAAAACAAATTTTTTCATAATATTTGATATTTGGATTTCTGTCAAATTTTTTAAGTTCATCAAAGTAAAAATCAATATCAAGCCCCTTGTTTTTTATGTTTTCAAGATGCTTGGCAACCTTTGAACATTCCTCTTCGTCAAGTTCGTATTTTTTTAGTCTTTCTTTCAAAATTTTGTCTCTGTCCGCCTCATCAATAATGGTGAAGTTTCTTGTGTAGCCGTCAATTTTGTCGATATTTTCTCTCAAAATCCTAACGCACATAGAGTGAAAAGTGGAAATCCACATTGTGCAATCACACATGCGCGAAATTCTTTCCTTCATTTCATTTGTTGCTTTGTTTGTGAAAGTTATGGCAAGAATGTTGTAAGGCGAAACCCCTTTTTCCTTAATTAAATAACAAATTCTGTGCGTTAGCAGCCGAGTTTTGCCGCTGCCCGCCCCTGCGGTTACCAAAACAACCCCGTCAGTTTCCACGAGTGCTTTTTTCTGTTCGTCATTCAAAGAATTGAGGTCGTAATCTTTCATATTAAATATTTTAACACAACAGAAACTTTTTTCCAAACACTTCAAAAAACTTTCCCAAATTAGTATTGACAACAGGCCAAAAGTGTGTTAAAATTTTGAATAAATTGGAGGTGTTTATGATACAAAGACTTGAAAACAGCATAACAGAGGAAGATTTTAGACGAGGAACAACGCTTGAAAGCATAGATTTTGTTAGTGACGAGGGTGAACTTTCAATGTTTTTGCCAAACATGAAAAACGTGCTAAATTTTAAAACTTTCAATGGCGAAACAGTAAGTTTTTACATAAGTGCAGAAGAGTTAAACGCTCTTGCAACCACAGATTTTTATGAAATAACAAAAGATATGGCTTTGAAAGCACAAAAAAACACAATCACCGCATCAATAGAGGACACAAGAACACCAATGTCTGACTATTTGGAGTGGATAAAGGCAACAGAAACTCTTGAAACGGCTTTGAAAGCGGAAAAGGCAACCGTTGAAGCATATTTAGGAAAACCAAAAGCCTAAATATCAGCGGTTTTACTTAATCCAAATTATAAAAAACAAATCAATTTCTGTTAAAGATAAATGAAAAAACAGCCAAATGGCTGTTTTCTTTTTTTCAGTACAAAACCGTTTTTCTTTAAACATCAAGCCCGCAAATCAATGATTAATTGATTTTCTTTTGCTTACTTTTCTTTTCTCCAAAAGAAAAGTAAGTTAGGCTCTTTTTCTTGCTCTTTTTCTTGCCTGTTCGCTTTTCTTTTTGCGAGCAACGCTTGGCTTGTCATATGCTTCTTTTTTTCTAATGTCGCCGATTATGCCGTCTTTTTGGCATTTTCTTTTAAAGCGTTTAAGAGCACTTTCAAGACTTTCGTTTTCGCCAACCTTAACAGTAGTCAACCTTCTCACCACCTTCTTTAAAAATTCTGAGAAATGATACCATACAAAACAATCAAAGTCAAGCAAAAAGTGAAATAAAACATGAAAAAAAGCGATAATTTTAAAAAATATATCAAATTGCTTTGCTTTTTTGGCGATTTTGATGTATTATAAAAGAGAAATTTGGAGGGAATATGAGAAGATTTTTCGGCGAAAATGTCAACGGTCAAATTCAAATCACAGGAGACGAGTTCAATCACCTGAAAAATGTGCTTAGGCTTGGAGTTGGTGACCAAGTTATGGTGTATCTTGGTGATGAATATGAATATGCATGCGAAATTGAACAGATAATCAAAAAATGCGCATTTTGTAAGATTATTGGCAAAACATTGTGTGAAGGAAATCCACACAAAAACATTGTGCTATATCAAGCCTTGCCAAAGCGCGATAAATTTGAATTTATCGTTCAAAAGGCAACCGAAATCGGCATAAGCAAGGTTGTGCCATTCATTTCTCAGCACGTTGTTGCAAAACCAACAGAAAACAAAATTGAAAGATTGAAAGCCATTGCCAAAGAAGCCTGCAAACAATGTGAGCGCTCTGTTCCCCCAGAAATTTGCGCCCCACTCGATGTTGACAAAGTTATTGCAGAATTTGGCAAATATGACTTGGTTCTTTTTGCTAACGAAAGAGCGGACAAAGGCACAAAAGTTAAAGGCCTTGAAAAAATGAAAAACATCGCCATAATCGTTGGTTCAGAGGGCGGTTTCTCTGCAAAAGAAAAGGACAAATTTGTTGAGGCCGGCGCAACAGTAATAAGTCTTGGAAAAAGGATATATCGCACAGAAACGGCATCTGTTGCAATGATGAGTTTGGCATCAATTTTAAGCGAAAACTAATATGAAAATATCAATTCTTACACTTGGTTGCAAGGTGAACAAATATGAGAGCGACGCTCTCATTTTTGAACTGAAAAATAGAGGTTTTGAAACATCTGACAAACTTGAAAAAGCAGATGCTTTTATCATTAACACTTGCGCGGTGACCAATGAGGCAGAAAAGAAATCAAGACAAATGATTGAGCGCGCCAGAAAATGCAATCCAAACGCAAAGATATACATCATGGGCTGCGCAAGCCAAAATCGCCCACAGCAATTTGAAGGACATGATGTCACCTTTTTAATTGGCACAGCGGGCAAGAAAAAACTTTTAGATGAACTTGAAAAGCAGGGGCAAGAAATTTTTGAGTTACCAGAAAATTATGAGGACGATTTATATTCCGCCCAAACCCTTTCGCGCGCATTCATAAAAATTCAAGATGGTTGCAACAACTTTTGCACATATTGCATAATCCCCTATCTTAGAGGCAGAAGCAGGTCAAGAAAAATTGAAAGCGTGGTGGATGAAGTGTCCAGACTGCCCGAAAATGTTAAAGAAGTTGTTTTGGTTGGCATCGATGTTTCAGATTTTAGAGAAAATGGCGAAAAAGCACTTGGCAGGCTGCTTCAAAATCTTGACAAATTCAATAAGCGCCTCCGCCTTTCCTCTATGGAAGACAATCTGATTGACGAAACTTTTTTAAAAACTCTAAAAAGCCTTAAAAATTTTTGCCCACACTTTCACCTCTCCCTTCAAAGCGGAAGTGACAGCGTTTTGAAAAAGATGAACAGAAAATACACAACAAAGGAATTTGAAAAAAGTGTTGATGCCATTCGAAAATATTTCCCAAATGCGGGCATAACAACAGATATTATTGTTGGTTTTCCAACAGAAACAGAAAAAGAATTCGAAGAAACATTAAATTTTGTAAAAAAGGTCAAATTTTCACAGTTGCACATATTTCCATACAGCAAGCGTGAAGGCACTGCCGCATCAAAGATATATAAAGATTTGTCAGGCAAAATTAAAGCGGAAAGATTGAAACAACTTGAAGCGGTTGGCAAAGTTTTAAAAAGTGAATTTATACAAAACAACCTAAATGGAAATTTGCTTGTCGAAGAAAAAAATGGTGAGTTTTGTGAGGGCTACACCGAAAATTACATCAAGTGTTATATAAAAGGCAACTTCAAAGTTGGCGACATCGTAAAAGTGAAATTTGAAAAGTTATATAAGGACGGTGCACTGGTCATCCAATCACTTTAAAACTTGCTTTTCTTTTGCAAAATCTTTCCACGAATTTTGTTTTGATAAGTATTTATCAAAGTTTGAAATTGTAACTTCGTTTGGCGAAATTTTGTCAAGTTCCTTCCAAGAAATTGGAAAAGAAATTGGAGCATTTTCGCGAGCGCGAACAGAATAGGCTGCAACACAAGTTGCGCCTTTTTTATTTCTCAAATAATCCACAAAAATTCTGCCCTGCCTTTGATTTTTTCGAATGTTTGAAGTGAACATATTTGGATGTTTGGCCTCCAATAAAAGTGCAACATCTCTTGAAAATTCGCCAAAGAAATCCCAACCTTTTGAACTTGAAAATGGCACAACAATGTGATACCCCTTGCCGCCACTTGTTTTTAAATAGGATTTAAGTTTCAGCCCGTCAAGAACATCTTTCACCAAACGCACCCCATCCCTCAGTTTTTCAAGCGAAACATCTTCGCTTGGGTCAAGGTCAAACACCATAACATCTGGCTTGTCCAAATTTTTCACCGTGCTGCCCCAAGTGTGAAATTCCAAAGTGCCCATTTGTGCCTGGAACACCAACTCTTTCAAATTGGAAATATAGAAATATTCATCCTCGTCCACATATACAGTTTTAACAAATTCTTTTTCGGTGGTTGGGTGCTTTTTGAAAAACTTTTCGCCGTCAATGTTTTCATGACATCTCACAACACTTAAAAGCCTATTGCTAAGATGTGGCAAAATAAGAGGCGCGATTTTTTCATAATATTGCACAACATCAATTTTGTTAATTTTGCTTTTTGGAAAAAGTATTTTGTTTGGATTTGAAATTTCCACACCTGCAATCAAAACTTTATCCTTCATGTTTTTCCTCCAAGAAAACACTTTTTGCATCCTTATCAAAGCGCAATGCAATAAAACTTGGCTGACGCAAAATTTTGTCTTTTGTAAGTTCTGCAAATTCAATTTCTGCAATTTCTTTTGGCTCAACCCAAATCACATTTTCGTTGTTAAATTTAGGAAAATTTTCAAAAAAAGCAGGTTTTTTCGCAATTTTTTTAAGTTTTTTCGCAATTTCAAGCCTGTTTTTTGCATTGAAACCCGTTCCAACCTTTCCAACATAAATCAATTTATCACCTTCATAGTAGCCCAAAATCAAAGCACTTAAAACAGGATTTTTGTCAGTTGTAACAAGCCCTGCAATCACAAACTCTTGCCTGTGCCTGCACTTAATTTTCAGCCAAGTTTCATCTCTTGTTCCGTTGTAAGTGGAAGAAATTTTCTTTGCCACAATGCCCTCTAAATCCATTTTCTTTGCCAAAGCAAAACATTCCTTCCCTTTTCCAGCAACAAATGCACTTTCAATCAAATGTTCATTCAAGGCAAGTTTTTTCAAAAATTCTTTTCGTTCGCCTAAACTCCTGTTTCTTAAATCCTCGCCCTGAAATGCCAATACGTCAAAAACAACATAATACAAGTTGCCCTCATCCTCTCCCATTTTTTCTTTTAAAAGCGCAAAGTCACTTCTGCCATTTTCGTCAAAGGCAACAACTTCTCCATCCAAAACAAAGGAATGTTTTTCACACAAAGTTTTCAGTTCTTTTAAAAGTTGTGGAAATTTGTTAGTGTAATCAATTTTATTCCTTGAAAAAAGTTTCACTTTGCCATATTCGCAAAATGCCAACATTCTGTATCCATCATATTTGATTTCAAAAATCCAATCTTTGCCTTTTGGAATTTTTTCACTCAGTGTGGCAAGTTGCACCTCACAATTTGAAAATGGATTTTTGTGTTTTGTCAATTTTTGTTCTTCCCTGCCTGAATATTCATCATCCGACTTAATCAAAAGCCAATTTTCGTTTTGTGTTTTTAAAAGTGACCATTCACCTTTCAACTTTTCTCCAAACAACACAAATTTTAAATGCCCTTTCTTTAAGCCATATTCCATATCCCAAACGGGCTTGTAATTCCCTTTGTCAAAAATTTGCACTGTGCCCGCGCCATAATTCCCTTTTGGAATTATTCCTTCAAAATTTATATAATCTAAGGGATGGTCCTCCACTTTCACTGCAAGCCTTTTCACTTTTTTGTCATAGGAAAATCCTTTTGGAACTGCCCAACTTAAAAGCACCCCATTGTGTTCCAGCCTAAAATCATAATGCTTTGCTCTTGCCTCATGATATTGAACAACAAACCTATTTTGTTTTTCGTTTTTAACTTTTCCGATCGGTTCGCTTGTTTTTTCAAAATCTCTTTTTTCATTATATTTTTTAAGTTTCATAATAAAATATTGTGTAAAAAATATAAAAAAATTAAAAAAATATATATTTTTGCTAATTTTTTTCTATTTTTTTTGCTTATTTTTTAATTTTTTTGGCATTTTTTATTATTTTTTTAATTATTTTTTATTTTGCTTGTTTTAAACTTTTTTGAAGAGCATCCATCAAGTTGATTATTTTTGTTGGCTCTGCTTGCTCTTTTTGTTCAACGATATCATGCCCCGCAATTTTTCGCTTTATTGCCTTTTTTAATTTTTCATTATATTCATCCTTATACTTTTCTGGCTTAAAAGGCTCACTCATTTGGTCAATCAAACTCACTGCAAGGTCAAGTTCTTTCTTTTCTATTTTTGGCAATTTAATCTCTGGATTTCTTTGCACCTCGTCAAAAAAATAAAGAGAGTTCACAAGCATTCTGCCATCTCTTGCTCTTATCAAAAGCAAAGTTTCCTTTGTGCCCAAAACTGTTTTTGCGAGCCCGGCCTTTTTCTTTGCCTGCATCGCTTCAAGCAAAACACCATAGGCCTTTTCGCCACCTGTTGGAGTGACATAATAGGCCTTGTCAAAATATATCGGGTCAACTTCATCCAAATTCACAAATTGCTCTATGGTTATGTTCTTATCTTTTGGCGTTTTAATTTTTTCAAAATCTTTGTCGCTAAAAATCACATACTTTCCCTTTTCATATTGGTAGCCCTTAACAATATCTTCATTTTTCACTTCTTTGTCATCACAGTCCACACAAGTTTTTTTATATTTTACGCGGGACATGGTGTTTTTTTCAATCATATTAAATCCAATATCATTTTCTTTTATGCTTGCACTCAGCGTTATTGGAATATACACAAGCCCAAAAGTTATTGCTCCTTTATAATAAGCCATTTCTCCTCCTTTAAATATTTTTAACAATTTTCAAATTATAATACTGTGGATTGTTTGATTTATAAACATTTAAGTGTTATAATAATTAACATGAAAAATCAATTTATAAATCTTGAAAAAACTTCTGGCGGCAAATACATAAAATTATATCTTGCAAAATACAAAACACCAAATGGCGAAAAATTGTATGAAATAGCCTCACGTAAAGATGTGCCTGACATTATAAACAAAACACCATCGCCTGATGCAGTGAGAATTTTGCCATATTTTTTTGACGAAAATGGAAATCTGAAAATTGTGCTAATCAAAGAATTTAGGTTTGCAATAAATCAATATATTTATGGTTTGCCCGCAGGCTTAATTGAGGAAAATGAAAATCCAATAGAAAGTGCAAAACGCGAACTCGAAGAAGAAATTGGTGCAAAAGTAGTTAAAATTTGCCAAACAGAGAATTTGTCATACAGCAGTGCAGGCTTTTGTGATGAAAGCATAGTTTGTTTTGAGGCAGAAGTTGAATTAAATCAAAAACAACATCTTGATAAATTTGAGGACATAATGGTTAAAGTTGTGGATTTGGAAACTTTGAACAAAATGTTGGATGCAGAAAATTTTGGGCTGCAATCTAGGCTTCAACTTCGCGGCTTTTATTACAAGCAGAAATATTTAGAAATGGAAAAAGCAAAGAAAAAATAAAAAAAGACTTGAATTTTCAAGTCTTTTTTGTTTTATTTATTATTCGCCAACAACCTCTTCGTCCTTTTCAACTTTAACAGGAACAACTGTGCGATATTTTTTCAAGCCAGAGCCGGCAGGGATAAGTTTTCCAATGATAACATTTTCTTTAATACCGATAAGGTTATCAACTTTTCCTTTAAGCGCTGCATCTGTAAGCACTCTTGATGTTTCCTGGAAGGATGAAGCGGAAAGGAAGGATTCTGTTGAAAGTGATGCCTTTGTGATTCCAAGCAAAATTCTTCTTGCGATTGCAGGCTTTCCGCCCTTTGCAAGCACTCTTTCGTTCTCTTCTTCACATTTTGAAATGTCCACAATTTCCCCTGAAAGAAGGTTTGTGTCACCGCTGTCTTCAATCTTAACCTTTTTAAGCATTTGTCTTATGATAATTTCGATGTGTTTATCATTAACGCTAACGTTTTGTCCACGATAAACAGCAATAACTTCACTCAACAAATATTGTTGCAAGCCTTTCAAACCTTTTGTAACCAAGAGGTCACTTGGATTGATTGAGCCAGCAGTAAGTTGTGTTCCAGGCTCAACAGTGTCACCATTCTTAACTTTCAAAACGGCAGGTTTTCTAACTTCATAATCGATGTCGCCCTCACCTGTGACAACTGTGATATAGTAATTCTTAGCATCTTCTTTAAGTTTAATCTTTCCAGCAACTTCGCAAAGAACGCACTCACCTTTTGGCCTTCTTGCTTCGAAAATTTCTTCAACACGAGGCAAACCTTGTGTGATATCGGCAGCAACGGCAGCACCTCCAGAGTGGAAAGTTCTAAGGGTCAACTGCGTTCCTGGTTCACCGATTGACTGAGCAGCAATAATTCCAACA
>CANRMV010000014.1 GCA_947631875.1 uncultured Clostridia bacterium | reverse complement strand
TTGACCTTCAAAGCACGAACGTTCAAGAAGATACGAATTTTTACGCAAAAACAACATTCAAGATTTTGGAAGAATGCTCATGGGATGAAATAAACACTATTTCAGAAAGTGGATACGCTTCAAATGTTTTTAATGTTGGGGATGAGAAAAGGTTTAATTTGAACTTAGAAAGTGTGACGGTTCAAATTTTAGGTTTTAATCATGACGATAAAGCGGACGGAAGTGGAAAATCGGGAATAAGTTTTGGGCTTAAAGACTGTTTAAATTCATCATATCAAATGAATACAGATGTAGGTAATGTTGGAGGTTGGAAAGAAAGCTCAATGCGAAATAGAACATTGAAGACCATTTATGAAAGCATGACAGCAGAATTACAAACTGTAATAAAATCCGTGAAGAAATTGACAGCTATGGGAGATGAAAGTCTAAATTTGGAAGAAACAGAAGATAAGTTATTTTTATTCTCAGCAGAAGAGATTCTTGGGGTTTATTATAATGCAGCGGATTCAAACCCATATACTGTAAAGGGACAAGGAGAGCAATATGAATATTATAAAAATGCACCTATTCCAGAACCGTATACAAAATGGTCGCCTGATGCTGAGTTTCAGGGAATATTTGGAAATACCGGAACATTTAGAGGTGTTGCTCTTGGACATAATTGGTATCAAGATAACTTTGGAAATATAGTTGAACCACATGGATGCACAAATTTTTATGCGGGAAAAGAGAAAGCAAGCGAATGGTGGTTGAGGTCGCCCATTATTTTTAACAATAAAGAATTTGCTGTGATATATAGTCCAGGTTATTTGAATAGAGGAGTGGCATCAAACCAACATAGTTTGATTTTTGGTTTCTGTGTTTAAAAATTTTTAAAAGGGGGATTAAATTAATTGAGTAAATCTGGGAAAATTGTTTTGGCCGGTTTGGCATTGGCCGGTGCGCTTGGAGGGTTTATTGGAGGAACGGTTGTTGGTGCAAATCAAATATCCGCGAGCTACGCAACAACGATTCAAGAAAACGAGAACAAAAACAAACAGCTAAGTGAACAGTTGGAACACAAAGAGCAAGAACTCAAAGAGAAAGAGCAAGAATTACAACAAAAGGATGAGCAGTTGGGACAGAAAGATAAAGAGTTAACTCAAAAAACAAATGAGTTGACTTCTGCCCAACAGTCTTTGACTAAAAAGGAAAGTGAACTTGAAACAAAAGAGGGTGAAATCACAAGACTTGAAGGTGAACTTGAAACTGCACAATCCAATCTTCAAACTGCCAACAATGACAAAGAGCGGTTGCAACAAGAAAAATCTAAACTTGAAGGTCAGGTCCAAACTCTTACAGAGCAAGTTACTCAAATTGAAACTTTAAAACAACAACTGTCCGAGAAAGAGGGCGAAATTAAAGAAAAAGAGTCTGAAATTCAACGCTTGACAAGTGAAGGTCAACAAGACAAATCCGCACTTGAAACCGCCAATCAACAGCTTGAACAATTAAGACAAGAGAAATCAAAACTTGAAAGCCAAATTGAAGAACTTACTCAAAAAGCCTCTGAATTGGAAACAACAAAATCTCAGCTTGCCGAAAAAGAGCAAGAGCTTCAAACCAAAGAAGGTGAAATCACCAGACTTGAAGGTGAGTTAGAAACAACGCAATCTTCTCTTCAAACTGCCAACAGTGACAAAGAGCAACTGCAACAAGAAAAGACTCAATTAGAGGCTCAAATTAAAGAAAAAGAGGCTGAAATTCAACGCTTGACAGAACAGCTTTCTCAATTAAAAAAAGAATTGGCTAAATATAAGGTTTTAAACAATATAGAAAGTTGTGATATGACAACTCCGCCTAATGCTGATACAGATAGTAATTTTGCATCTAACATTTGGACTGACGGAATGAACACATATTATTCAAATGGCGCTTCTCAGTATGTTCTCAATGGAAACATGTGGGAGATAAAAACATGGCAAGGGCTTGATTCTTTCAGCGGGGTAAATGTTTGGACGGATGGAAAAGAAATATATCTTTTAGAAACAGACGGACAATATATTTTGAATGGGGATATGTGGCAAATTAAGGTTTGGAATAATACTCCAAGTGATTTTAGCCACATTGGCCTTTGGACTGACGGAAAGAATATATATTATTCAGATAACGCTTCTCAGTATGTTCTCAATGGAGACACATGGGAAACAAAAATATGGCAAGGGCTTGATTCTTCCGATAGAAGGTTTATAGGGGCGATTGATGTTTGGACGGATGGAAAAGAAATATATCTTTCAAAAAATTACAAACAATATGTTTTGAATGGGGATACATGGGAGAAAAAGACATGGGGAGGTTTTACACCTCTTATGGGAAATAAAATTTGGTCCGATGGTTTTTATATTTATTATTCAAATGGGATGACTGAACAATATGTCTTGAAAGATAATGGAACATGGGAAGAAAAAAGTTGGGTAGCAACTATCACGGATTTTGCCCCAATTAACATTTGGACTGACGGGACGAATTTTTATCTATGGATTTTCTCATCCAAAAAGAATTTTATTTTCACTTATAAAAGCGATGGTGGGGACTTTTAAAACACTACCCACCACCAAAGGCAAGGTCTTTTGCTTTTTTTCAGCCTTGCCTTCCCACTTGCTACACGCAAGAAAAATTTTACAAAAGGAGGGATTGGATATGAAAGGTAAAAAGGCTGGTTGGCTTAAACCTACTTGCATTGCGATTGCAATCATTCTTATTTTTGGCGGGCTTGCTGTTGGAATCACATGGTGTGTTCGACATCTCACAGTGAAAGAAGACACCAAAGCTAAGGCAGAGAATGTTCTTGTTCAAGAAACCAAAGCACGCAATGAGGCATGGCAAGACAACTTGGTCAAAGAGATTGAAAGCAAAGTCGAAAATATGTAAAGCAAAAATTCTAAACATAGACCTTCTTAATTATTTGTTTTAAAGAAAACCATTAAAGGACGGAAAAATGAAAGAAGAAAAACTTATTCAAAAGCCAAAGAAATACAAATTGCCTCTCATAGAGCGGTTGGCATATTGGCGCCCCGTCTTTAAATGGTTTTTTTGGTTGGGCTTAACTGCAATGATTGTTGGGTCAACCATTTATTTGAATTATGACAATTTATGGTATTACATATCACTTTTGCCATTGTTTGTCTTTTTCTTCCTTAGTATAAAATCCTTTATACAAATGAAAGAAGAAAAACTTATTCAAAAGCCAATAAAGGAATACAAATTGCCTCTCATTGAAAGACTTGCATATTGGAGGCCAGTGTTTAAATGGTTTTTTTGGTTGGGGCTGACTGCAATGATTGTTGGACCAACCATTTATTTGAATTATGACAATTTGTGGTATTATATATCACTTTTGCCACTGTTTATTTTTTTCTTCCTAAGCGTAAAATCTTTTATTCAATTTGTTTGTTACAAAATTAAATACAACTCAATAATCAATGAAGAGGCGGAGAACGACAGCGCTTACGAAAATTATATGGGGCCTCCGGGAAGTGGCAAAAGTTTTTGCGCGAAAGAAATAGCATACGCAAAGGCAAAGTATTCTTGGGAAGAGTTACAGTTTGAATATTGGCTTATAGCTGCAAAGTTGAAAGACCCAAATTACAAGCCAAGCGAAGAAGAGCAGGAGATTATTGAGAGTTATGAGTTTAACTCTAAATCCCCATATATTCCCTGCCTTGCCACTACCATTCCTTGCTACTCAAAGCTTTATAGAAGAAAGTCACACGAATTGCAAATTGAGCATTTAAAGCAAGAAAAAAGGCTGCCATATAGAATTTGCATGTTTGCGGACGAAATTGGCACATTTTGCAACTTTTCTGTGCAAAATGGGGTGATGTCAAATAAAAGCAACTCAACAGACATGGACGACTTTGCAAGGTTTATTCGTCACATGTTAGAGGGTAGGCTTATTGGAACTGAGCAGGACGCAAACAATATAGCAATTTTCATGAGGAGAATTGCATCTGATAATAAGAGATTTGACCGGAAACAATGGGTTTTAAAGCCTAAGTTTTTGTTTTGGCTTTATATGAAACTTAAACGCAGGTTTATAAGGCGAATGAAAATGAGGGATGCGCAGATATTTGCAAAACCTATGGCACTATTGAAGAGATATATTTTTGCTTGTGGATTTTTCAAATTTACATACAAATCTTGCGGAAATCTTGTGACACAAAGCAAAACAGAAACAATAGTTGTGCAGATGCAGAAAGAAAAGTCCACTTGTTTTTATTTTCCACGTGCAAGTGAAATTGTATATGACACCAGAGCGTTTAGGAAGGCGTATAAGCCTTTGGACAAGCCTATTGATTTAAAAGGCTTTACTGCAATGAAATTGACGAGGGAGCAGGCAAAGAAGTTTTTAAAGAGTTCAAATTTAATTACTAAGGATAAAAGCAAAGGTAAATCGCAGGCCCACGAAAGCGAAAGTGAGGTGATGGCCTTTTGAGAAAAGATGTGTTTAATTTTAGGATAACCGAGCATATGGAAAAGGTCGGAGCGTTTGATATGCCAAAAGTCAAAAAGTTTGATGAAAAAGACTTAAACTGCAAGTTTTTGATTGTTTCACCATTCAATTATGCAATGACTGAGACAGAGCCACAAAGCAAGATTTGTCATTTTTATATTGATGACTACCAATTTGAGAGAATTTGGACTGAGCCACAGTCTTATGTGGAGATTTTAAAAAAGTTTAATGCAGTGATTGGCCCAGACTTCTCTATGTATTCCAACTTGCCAAAAGCGCAGCAGATTTACAATAATTGGCGAAATAAGGTGCTAATGGCTTTCTTTCAGACACAAGGAATAAAAGTTATTCCAAATGTTCAGTGGGCAAATCAAGACAGTTTTTCCTATTGTTTTGACGGAATAGAGCCAGGCGGAGTTGTGGCAATTTGTTCTACAGGATGTCACAGGAAAGAAAGCAAACAGAAATTCGTTGAAGGCTACAACAAGATGTTGGATGTTGTTCATCCAAACAAAATTATTTGTGTTGGAAAATTGCCAAACGAATTGGAGAAAGATGAGAAAATCTTTCAAATAAATTCATTTATGGAGGTGAAAAGACAATTATGGGCGGAAGAGGAGCAGAATTTAGACCAGATAGACAAAAAGGCGTTTTAGATGAAATTGGTCACAAGAAGAAAGATGTTACATATTTTATAGATTATGGTGACATCAATAAAGAAAGTCGAAGTAAAATGCAAAATAATTTGACAAATAAATTAGAAGATAATAAAATTATACTAGGTTCATCTGTAGATAATATGGAATCCTCTGTAAGAGAGATGACTGTAATTCAAGTGAACGATTTGGCTGAAAAATATTCTAGAATAATTCACGGCTACTTAAATGATGAAAATTTAATGCTTAGAAGTTATGCTATGGACAGAGTAAGCATTAAATCTGGAAAAAGAAGCCCAGAGTATCAAACAGGTGCTTTGTTCTCATCAAATACAAATGAAATTTGCTTAAATTTAAGAACAAATACAAGTTTAAGTCAAATACGAGAAACAATAAAGGCAAATCAAGCAAGAGGGGATTTGGTTCAGACAGACATAAGGAATGTTGAGAAACATATAGTAACTCACGAATTTGGGCACTTTATTGAAAATTGTTTGATTGAGAAAAGGCTACAACAGGACATAAAAAAGTATAAGGAATACAAAGAGGCCAAAAACAATGGTGAGTGGAGTAAATTCCTAAGCATTCAAGAAAGCAAAGCAAGAGAGATAGTTAACGAAATCTGGTCAATTGCGCAGGACAAATACCACGAAACAAATGTTAAGAATTTTTATCCAAGCAAATACTCTAAAACTGATGCATTTGAGTGGTTTGCTGAGATGTTTGCAGAGACAAATCTGCACACAACAAACAAAACTTGTGTTAGAGCAATGCAAGAATTTTTAGATAAGGAAGGTGAAATATGACAGTAGTTTTTATGCCTAAGTTTTTGGACAACAGAAAGTGTTATTATGAGGACCCACGAGTTACAAGGTATAAATTAACAGACCAAGCAACAAAGAAGGATATAGATAGTTATATAGACTATTATACTTTAATTTATCCAACAGTTCCATATGAAAAAATTATTGCAAAAATGGAAGAAGATGTTAAAGATTATATGAAGAACAAAGACCGCTACACAATAGAGGATAATAAGCTGATTGCAATAGATGGCAAGCCAATCGAAATTACAGGAGAGGAAGCTATTGATTTGTTGTTTAGCAAAGGTGGGTTTTTAGACTAAAATTTTAGGCACATTTTTAGGCACAAAAAAAATCGTTTTAGGCAAAATGACACAAAATGACACAACTACAACACAAAGTATTGTGTTAATGATATAGTTTGTGACTATATATGGTATATCCTACTCCCCTATAACTCCCACCAAATAAAAACACGACGAAAGTCGTGTTTTTTTGTTTTTGCAGGGCAAAAACAACAGCTCCGCTGAATTTGGTGGGAGTTGCGACTGCGTCACGAAATCCCTTGCAAGCAAGATTTCGCTCCTTGTCTTACACTCCCAAAGCGGAGATGATTTGGTGGAGAGTTACGGAGGCACGGACACTAACGCGCTTTGCCTCATAACAGTTTGATATGTCATCGTCATGCTCACTCTTGCAAGCAAGTTCGCACTCCTCGACATAACTCCCACATACCAATTTAGAATTTTTGCTCTGCAAAAACAACAGCGCCGCTGAATTTGGTGGGAGTTGCGACTGGGGCGAAAACTGCGCTGAGGGCTCGTTTTGTCCTGCGGACAAAAGCATCGCTTTGACGCTTGTTTTCGCCTGTTTTGCCCCGAATGTAAATCGCACTCCGTTGGCGATTTAGGGCAATCGCTCTTGTGAAGAAAAGTCTTCGAAGTTTTGTGCAAGCAGGGCTTTGAAGTTTTTGTTTACTCAAATGACGCCATTTATAACATAATTTTTAGACACATTTTAGGCACAAAATGTATAGTAGGGTGTTAATAAAATTGTTTTGGTCTTGATTTTTTATTATTGACAAGGCGGGAAGGGTGTGATATAATCAAAACAGTTGGAGGAGTTCATGAACACAAATAAAAGTATTTTAAAAAAGTTTGAAGGGCTTAGAGAAGTTTTGCCTTCAAGCAGTTTGGCAATCAGTCCGTTGGATGGCAGATATTCCAAAATTGGTGAGGATTTATCTCCATATTTTTCAGAAGTTGCCCTGATGCAAAATCGTGTTAAAGTGGAAGTCTTTTGGCTTAAATATTTGCTTGAAAACATCAGAGAGCCAAAAATTTTGGACAAGTTTGACAAAGCAAAAATTCCACAAATAATGTCAATTTATGATAATTTTTCTGGTGAAGATTTTTTAAGAATTAAGGAAATTGAGAGCGTGACCAATCACGATGTTAAGGCGGTGGAGTTGTTTGTTGCCGAGAAACTGAAAGGTTTGAACATGGGCGAACTAGTAAGTTTTGTGCATATTGGCTGCACCTCTGAGGACATCAACAACACCTCTTATGCAAACATGGTTGGCTCTGCAATGAGAGATGTTTGGCTTCCAACCGCGCAAAAAGTGATTGACAGTTTGGTGGCTATGGCGGACAAATATGCAGATGTTCCCATGCTTGCACACACGCACGGGCAGCCAGCAACACCAACAACAGTTGGCAAAGAGTTTGCTGTTTATGTGAAAAGGCTTTATGAACAACTGAAATACATTTCAAAGATACAGCCAAAAGCCAAGTTTAATGGCGCAACGGGAAACTATTCTGCAATTTCGGTTGCTTTTCCAAATGAGGATTGGAGGGCGCATTCAAAGCGTTTTGTTGAGGATTATCTTGGGCTTACTTTCAATCCTGTTTCCACACAAATTGAGGATCATGGCTACATGGCAAACTTGTTTGATGCTGTGAAAGATTTTAATCTTGTGCTTGAAGATTTGTCTTTGGATATGTGGCTTTATATCAGCATGGAATATTTCAAACAAATTCCTGTTAAGAATGAAGTTGGCAGCAGCACAATGCCACACAAAGTTAACCCAATTCGCTTTGAGAACGCAGAAGCAAACATAGAACAATCCAACGCATCTTTTGTTGGGCTGGCAAACAAACTGCTTAGATCCAGGATGCAAAGAGATTTGTCGGATTCTTCAACTCAAAGATACATTGGCACCGCTTTGGGATGTTCGGTGCAGGCAATGGAACAAATTGTTGGCGGGCTTGCAAAGGTGGCATTGAACGAAGAAAAAATTGCAAGCGAACTTGAAAATAATTGGGAAGTTTTGGCAGAGCCAATTCAAACTGTGCTTAGAAGAAACGGAAACCCAGAGGCCTACAACCAATTAAAAGAACTCACGCGCGGCAGACAAGTGACAGCGACTGACATTGAAACATTTATTGCAGGCAGTCCGGACCTTACAGAACAAGATAGGCAGGTGCTTGGAGGTTTGACACCTTCCACATATATTGGGGAAGCCTCATCGATAGCCAAAGACGTGGTTAAGGAAGTTAAAAGCAAATAAAAATTTTAAAATAAACAAAAATCTGTGGGCTTTCCGCAGATTTTTCTTTATAGGCTTGTGAATACGATTGTGGTGAAATCATTTTGTGTGGGCAGCATAATGTGATATAATTATTACAGAGAGGAAATAAGGATGAAACTTATTATAAACGCAGACGATTTTGGATTGAGCAAAAGTATTTCAGATGGAATTGTAAAGGGAATTAAAGAGGGCTATCTTTCAAGCACATCCATTATGGTTAACATGAAATATGCTAAATATGCCGTTGAGTTGGCAAAACAAAACGGCATTAATTGCATAGGGTTGCACATCAATCTTACAGTTGGCAAGCCACTTATAAAAAATGAGAGACTAACAGATGAAAATGGTGTGTTTTTGTATAACAGAAAACAAATTGAAAATCCAAATTTAACTTTTGATGATGCTTATAACGAAATTATGGCACAGGTCAACCTGTATAAAAAAATGAGCGGGGGGGGGTATAGACCACTTAGACACGCATCATCATTTAATTGACAATCCAAACATTAAGGCGGCAATCAAAAAGATTTCAAAAGAACTTAACCTGCCTGTGAGAAGGGAGTGTGACGGTTTGTCACAAAAGAAAACTGATTTGCTCTATCATGAATTTACGATTGACAATGTAAATATTGAAACATTGAGAAATTTTTTTCAAACCTATTCTAAAAAAGATATTACAGTTGAGATTATGACCCATGCTGGACTGATTGATGATTACACAAAAACGGTTACATCTTATTTGGGGAGAGATAAAGAACTTGCACTTTTAAAACAAGCAAAGGAAGAAGGCTTGTTTAATGAAAATGATTTAATTAGTTTTGGAGATTTATAATTATATAAAATTTATTGTAAATAGCATTTTTTTGTGGTAAAATAAAATTTATGGAAGAGAAGAAATTTGATTTACAGTCAAAATACAAGCCGGCGGGCGACCAGCCTGAGGCAATTGAAAAATTGGTTGAGGGAATTGAGGACGGACTGAAGGACCAAGTGCTTTTGGGGGTTACGGGTTCGGGTAAAACTTTCACTATGGCAAACATAATTGCAAAGGTGAACAAGCCAACACTTGTTATTGCCCACAACAAAACTTTGGCGGCACAACTTTGCAATGAATTTCGAGAATTTTTTCCAAACAATCGTGTGGAATATTTTGTTTCATATTATGACTATTATCAGCCGGAGGCCTACATCGTTTCAACTGACACATATATTGAAAAAGATATGGCGGTGAATGAGGACATCGACAAACTTCGCTCCTCTGCCACATCTTCGCTGCTTGAAAGAAAGGACACGATTGTTGTTGCGTCTGTTTCCTGCATATATGGCTTGGGAAGCCCAGAGGAATATCACAATTTGCACATTGCCCTTCGAGAAGGCGAGGAGTTCGACCGCGATGAACTCATCAGCCACCTGATTGCCATTCAATACACCAGAAACGACATTGATTTTAAGCGCACGACTTTTCGGGTGAATGGCGATGTTGTGGATATTTTTCCAGCAAACACAAGCGAAATGGCAATAAAAGTGCGTTTTTTTGGCGATGAAATTGAAAAAATCTATGAATTTGACCCCGTGAGCGGCAACCTATTGAATGGAGTGAACTTTGTTGCAATTTATCCTGCAACGCACTATGCTGTTGGCTCAAACACGCTGCAAAACGCGATTGCGCAAATTTCCATTGACCGTGAAAAAGCAATTAAAAACTTTGAGGCGCACGGAAAACCACTTGAAGCGGAAAGAATTGGGCAGCGTGTGGCCTATGACATTGAGATGATGAAGGAAGTGGGATATTGCAGCGGAATTGAAAACTATTCACGCTATTTTGACGGAAGAAAGCCTGGCGAGGCGCCATACACGCTTATTGACTATTTTCCAAAAGATTTTTTGACAATTATTGATGAAAGCCACATGACAATTCCACAAATTCGGGCAATGTATAATGGCGACAAAGCCAGAAAGGCCTAGCTTGTGGACTATGGTTTCAGGTTGGAAGCGGCAAAAGATAACCGCCCTCTTAAATTTGAAGAGTTTGAAAAGAAATTGAAACAAACCATTTATGTTTCCGCCACGCCTTCAAAATATGAACTTGACAAGGCGGGGCAGGTTGTGGAGCAAGTCATTCGCCCAACGGGGCTGCTTGACCCTAAAATTGAAGTTCGACCAATCAAAAACCAAGTGGAAGAACTTATGGTGGAGTGCAAAAAGGCGATTGCCAGAAATGCGCGTGTGCTTGTGACCACTTTAACAAAAAAAATGGCGGAGAGTTTGACCACCTATCTTGGCGACAGACATTTTAAGGTGAAATATCTTCACAGCGAAATTGACACTTTGGAACGTGTGGACATCATAAACGGGCTTAGACAGGGCGAGTTTGACATCTTGGTTGGAATTAACTTGTTGCGTGAGGGGCTGGATATGCCTGAGGTGGAACTAGTTTGCATACTTGACGCCGACAAAGAGGGATTTCTTAGAAGTGAAGGCGCTTTAATTCAAACAATCGGGCGTGCAGCAAGAAACGAAAACGGGCGTGTGATTATGTTTGCAGACACCGTCACTGACAGTATGAGGCGTGCCATAGACGAAACGGAGCGAAGAAGAAAGTTGCAAGAGGAATACAACAAACAGCACAACATCACGCCAAAAACAATCATCAAAGAGATTAAAAACACGCTTGACATTGCCAAGAAGGTGGGGGACAATTCAATCTCTAAAAAGGACATTCCAAAAGAGATTGACCGCTTAACTTCAATGATGAAAATTGCCTCTTCTCAACTTGACTTTGAGCGTGCGATTGAACTTAGAAATAAAATTGCAATGTTAAAGAAAAAACTTGGCAAAAAAGATGAAATTTAGACAAATATTTGTTGAAACAGTCTTGACAGCAACCTCATATTTTGTTATAATATAACCCTAATGGAGGCTTAAATGAGCAATAATAAATATGACGGCATAAGCAGGCAACAAATTGAGGAATTAAACAAAAAAATTCGACCACTTGTGAAGAGGGGGATTTTAAACAGATTGTGCTATGTTACATTCTTAGGTGCTAAGGATGAATATATGTCAGAAAGTTCTGTTGGCGTTGCAAAAAAATTGTCAAAATTAAGAGTTGTAGACATTTTATTGCCTTTGCGTGATTATGAAGGCAATGCTGTTGTTACACCTGAAATTGTGTTGAATCAGCTTTCAAACAAAGAACTACGTGATGTTACAAATTATTATGTAGATGTGCCACAGCCAGCAGCAATCCCTGTTGAAAAGTGGAGAGGATGCATTGAAGCAAAAGTTGAGTTGTATGGTCAGAAAAAAACAAACAAAACAAGCAAGTCTAAAACAAAATAGCAACAAATATGTTGCTTTTTTTGATATTTTCTTTTAAGAACTTGGATAATGTGGTATAATTTTGTGGTTAGAGGCGAAACGTATGAAAAATGAAATTGTTATTAAAGGTGCAAAGGAAAACAACTTAAAAAATGTCAGTTTAACCTTGCCAAGAGATAAATTTATCGTTTTCACAGGCGTGAGCGGGTCGGGCAAATCCTCGCTTGCGTTTGGAACTATTTTTGCGGAAGGGCAAAGAAGATATATCGAAAGCCTTTCTTCTTATGCTCGTCAATTTTTGGGCGCAGCGCAAAAACCTGATGTGGAAGTTATTGAAGGGCTTTCACCAGCCATTTCAATCGACCAAAAAACAACCAATCGAAATCCAAGATCAACGGTTGGAACGGTGACGGAAATTTATGATTATTTAAGGCTTTTGTTTGCAAGAGTTGGCACTCCGTATTGTCCTCATTGTCACCGCGAGGTTAAACAGCAGTCAATCGACCAAATTGTGGACGACATCAAACTTTTGGGCGAAGGAACAAAAATAACCGTTTTAGCGCCTGTTATCAGAGGGCAAAAAGGCCGCCATGAAAAACTTTTTGACAGTTTGAAACGAAGTGGATATGTGAGAGTGGAAGTTGACGGAAACATTTTCACTCTTGACGACACCATCACACTTGACAAAAACATAAAACACAACATCAGCGTGGTTGTGGACAGAATTGTGCTTAAAGAAGGCAAAGACACCCGTCTTTCTGGCAGTTTGGAAACCGCACTTAAACTTGCGGATGGCTTGGTTGTGATTGAAACTGACGAAAAAACTGAAACCTATTCCACAAACTATGCCTGCCCAGAATGCGGCTGGACTTTGGAAGAAATCAGCCCAAGAATTTTTTCTTTCAATGCGCCATATGGCTCTTGCCCAAACTGCACCGGGCTTGGATACATTTTGGACATTGATGAAGGCTTGGTTTTGAAAAATGCCAACCTTTCCATCAACGAGGGTGCGTTTAACAACACGGGTTGGCGAATGGAAGATGGCTCAATGGCAAAAAGTTATTTTGTTGCACTTTCAAAGCAGTATGATATAGATTTAAACAAGCCAGTGAACAAGTTGTCAAAGGAAAAACTGAAAATTTTGCTGTATGGCACGGGCGAGGAAAAAATTGCTGTTGATGTTGACAATAAGTTTGGCAGACACAAGGTGGAAGTTGCCTTTGAAGGAATTATAAACAACTTGCGAAGGCGTTACAAAGAAACAAACAGTGAGTTTGTTAGATTTGAAATTGGAAGATTTATGCATGAGCAAACATGTTCGGTTTGTCATGGAAAAAGATTGAATGAGGCGGCACTTTCGGTTAAGATAAACAGGCTTGACATTGATGATTATTGCTCAAAAAGTGTGAAAAATTTAATTCCAATTTTTGAAAATTTGGAACTTTCAAAAACAAAAGCGCAAATTGCTGAGCCAATTTTGAAAGAAATTTTGGCAAGGCTTTACTTTTTGCAAGATGTTGGGCTTTCCTATCTTACTTTAAGCCGCTCTGCTGAAACACTTTCAGGTGGCGAGGCGCAAAGAATAAGGCTTGCAACACAAATTGGAAGTGGGCTTGTGGGCGTGCTGTATATTTTGGACGAACCTTCCATCGGCTTGCATCAGCGTGACAATGAAAAACTGTTGAACACACTCAAAAAACTGCAATCGCTTGGAAACACTTTGATTGTTGTTGAGCATGACGAGGACACCATGCGAGCAGCAGATTATCTTGTGGATGTGGGGCCACTGGCAGGAGTGCATGGCGGTGAAATTGTTGCGGCAGGCACGGTTGAGCAAGTTATGAAAAGCAAAAAATCCATCACGGCGGCATTTTTAAGGGGTGATGAAAAAATTGAAATCCCACAAACGCGACAAAAGCCAAAAGATTTCATTGAAATCATTGGAGCAAAGGAAAACAACCTTAAAAACATTGATGTCAAAATTCCAACGGGCATTTTAACACTTGTAACGGGCGTTTCGGGTGGCGGAAAGAGCAGCCTTATCAATGGCGTGCTTTATCCATATCTTTCAAACCTCCTTAACAACAGCAAATTGGAACTTGGAAAGTTTAAAGAGATAAGAAATGCCGAAGTTTTGGACAAGGTTATCAGCATAGACCAAGCGCCAATCGGCAGAACACCACGTTCAAATCCTGCCACTTACACCGGCGTTTTCAATGCGATTAGAGATTTGTTTGCCTCAACCCCAGATGCAAAAGCGAGAGGCTTTGGTCCGGGCAGATTTTCTTTCAATGTGAGGGGCGGAAGATGCGAAACGTGCGAGGGTGCGGGCGTGAAAGAAATTGAAATGTATTTTTTGCCAGATATAACTGTGCCTTGTGAGGTGTGCAAGGGTAAGCGTTACAATCGAGAAACACTTGAAGTGAAATATAAGGGCAAAACAATCAGCGATGTTTTGGATATGACAGTTGAGGAGGCCTTAAAGTTTTTTGAGAACATTCCAACCATAAAAAGCAAAATGCAAGCACTTTATGATGTTGGGCTTTCCTACATCAAACTTGGGCAGCCAGCCACAACACTTTCGGGCGGTGAGGCTCAGCGTGTGAAATTGGCAACGGAACTTTCAAGAAAGGACACCGGCAAAACGATGTATATCTTAGATGAGCCAACCACAGGACTGCATTCCTATGATGTTAAAAAACTTATCAAAATTTTGCAAAGATTGATTGGAAAAGGAAATTCGGTTGTGGTTATCGAACACAATCTTGATGTGATAAAATGCGCCGATTACATCATTGACATGGGGCCAGAAGGCGGCGATGAGGGCGGAATGATTGTTGCCACTGGCACGCCAGAAGAGATTGCCAAAAATAAAAAAAGTTACACAGGACAATTCCTGAAAAAGATGCTGGAAACTCAAAAAAAATAAACCAATAAAAAGCAACAACAAAAACAGCGAAAAAATCCAAATTATTTGCTGTTTTTTTTGTTAAAAACAAATTTTTATCTATCCAAAAATGTTTCATGTCTTATTGACAAAACAAGTGGAAATTTGGTAAAATGTGCATATGAGAGTTATAAATCTTTCATCGGGCAGCGATGGCAATTTGACATATATTGAAAGCGAAAATGCACGCATAATCGTGGATGATGGTCTTTCATGCAAAGAAACGGAAAACAGGCTTGCGCTGCTTGGAATTAGTGGTGAACAACTTGACGGAATTGTGGTTACGCATGAACATACAGACCATATTAAAGGCATAAACATTTTCAGCAAAAAATATGATTTGCCCGTGTTTGCACACAACGATGTTTGGGCAGGCATGTATGACAAACTTGAAAAAGTTGCTGACAAAAATAAAAAAATCTTCACAAGCACTTTTGCAATTAAAGATTTGGTGGTTGACCCTGTTGAAGTTCCGCATGATGTGAAATGTTTTGGATTTTCAATTTCGGAAGGGGACAAAAGAATAAGCATTGTCACAGACTTGGGACACACAACTGACGAAATTTACAACAAAATTAAAGGCAGCCAACTTGTTTATTTGGAGGCAAATCATGACATTTCAATGCTTAGGAATTGTGAAAAATATCCGCTCAGCCTAAGGATGCGAATTGCAGGCAAAAATGGGCATTTGTCCAATGATGCAAGTGAAGAGATGATTGAAAGGCTGGTTTCGTCTGGAACAAGACAAATTGTGCTATCACATTTAAGCAAAGAAAACAACTCGCCAGAATTTGCGTTTTCTTACATAACAAAACTTCTTGAAACACATGGCTTTAATGAAGGGGAGGGGTTTAGAATTGATGTTGCCTTAACAGAGCCAACAACTTTGTTTAAAATTAAGAATGATAAAAAATAATAAAATTTGCAAAAAACCGCAAAAAATTTAAAAAAAATAGCATTTTTGATGCTATTTTTTATTTTCACTCATAAAAACTTTTTTGTTTTTGTGCTCAATTAGTTTTG
>CANRMV010000013.1 GCA_947631875.1 uncultured Clostridia bacterium | reverse complement strand
CTTTTCCGTCTGTTCCCGTTATTGTGTCAGGATAAAGAGTAACCTCAAATGTTTGGCTCTTTCCATTTCTTTTAACAGTCATTAAGAAAGTTTGGTTTTCCAATCCATCAAAAGAGTTTTCATGCGTTTCATAATACTCTTTATACACTTTTTCCGCTTGACTTTTTTGATTTTCAATCATTGGAATTAAATTTTCCCCAAAAGCAAAATCCACTTTTGTTCCGTTTATATGCGTGATAACATCGCCAACCTGAAAATTGTTTGCATAATCAGGATTATATCTCGCAATTTCCTTCACATCATAGCCCGTTGTGCAAAGCAAAATCCAAGAAAAAATTATTGCCGTGAGAAAGTTGAAAGTCACGCCGGCAAAAAACACCAAAATTCTTTTCCATGGCTTTTGATTGTTAAATGCCTCAGGATTTGCGGCAGCGCCATCATCGTCCTCGCCATAAAAAGAGCAATATCCCCCAAGCGGAAAAATACGAAAAGAAAACTTTTCGCCGGTTTTCTTGCTTCTTTTGGAAAAGATTGGAAAGCCAAAACCAACCGAAAATTCGGTAATTTTAAATTTTAGAAGTTTGCCCACCACATAATGTCCAAATTCGTGAACAAGCACCATAAAAAGCAGCACAACAATGGCAAGCAAAATATACAAAGCAATCATAAAAATCCTTTAAAGCAGTGTTGGTCTTTTGTTAAATTGCAAAAATCCAGAAAGCAATCAAGATGTATGTTGCAACGAAAATGTGGCTGTCAATTCTGTCAAGGCAGCCGCCATGTCCTGGCAGAAATTTGCCGCTGTCCTTAACATTTGCACGGCGTTTGATGAAACTCTCAAATATGTCACCAAGTTGTGCAACTATTGAGCCTAAAAAGACGATTATCAAATACATCCATATAGGCAATATTTCCATTAAAGGTGCAAAACTTTCAATGCAGCCGCAAATAAGGTAGAAACAAGCCGAGAAAAGCACACACCAGCAAGTTCCACCCACAGCGCCCGAAATTGTTTTGTTTGGGCTTATTTTAGGACAAAGTTTTTTGCCCCCGATAAGCGAGCCCGTCAGCATGGCGAACGTGTCGGTTAGGATTGGAATTAGGAAAGTTGTTATAAGAACAAAAGTTGAGAAGTCGCTTGTCAGCCCGCTCAATTTTCTGAGTGGAAGCACATTGAAGTGGTTAACGAACACAAAAAACAGCAAGAAAAACGAAGGATAAGCAAAAGCAATAAGTGTGTTCAAAGCCTTTTTAAAGGCAAAATTTGCAACGGAAATGTTTTTTATATCACGAACAGAAATTTCGTTTAGTGTTTTCTTTTTAAAAATCAGTTGATATAAAAACAGTCCAAGCGCAACCAAAAGCATAAGTCCAATATCAATTAAAAATGTGTATAAAATCCAAAAGAAGTCGTTTGAATTTGCCGCAATTTGAACGCCAATCAAATTCATACTAAACACAAGCACAGGGAAGAAAACTGCCACAAAGTGAAAATTAAATCTGCCCATTTTGGTTAACAGTTTTGACATTTCAAAAGTTCCATAGCACGCCAAAATGCCAAAAAGTGCATCAAAGAAATAGTCGCTCACAAAAATTTTAAGCACAAACAAAAGTGCAAGTGTGATAACAACCGCTATTGATGAATAAACCCTTTTTTTCATTATTTGCCTCCAAATCTTCTGTTTCGTTTTGAATAATCCAAAAGTGCTTTGTAAAGTTGTTTTTTGTCAAAGTCTGGCCAATAAGTTTTTGTGAAATAAAATTCGCTGTAAGCCATTTGATAAAGCATAAAATTTGACACCCTCACCTCTCCGCTTGTGCGAATTAAAAAGTCTATATCAGGCGAAGGATAGGAATAAAGGTTTTCTTGTATGGACTTTTCTGTTATTTTTTCACCTTTTTCAAGTGCTTTATTCACCGCCTGAACAATGTCATCTCGCCCGCCATAGTTCAATGCCAAATTCACCACAAGCCCAGTGTTGTTTTTTGTCCGCTCAACCCCTCTCAAAATTGTTTCTTTCATTTTGGAAGGGAATTTGCTCAAATCGCCCATAGCAACAAGTTTGATATTTTTGTCTTTAAAAAGATTTTCATTTTCATCCGCAAACTGCGTTACAATATCAAACAAGCCGTCAATTTCCTCTTTCGACCTCTTCCAATTTTCAGTTGAAAAGGCAAAGAATGACGCAAATTTGATTTCCTCAATCTCCGCAAGAGCCAAAACAATGTTTTTTAACGCAATCGCACCTTGCCTGTGCCCAAGCATTTTGTCAAGCCCACGCTCTTTTGCCCATCTGCGATTTCCATCCATAATAAAAGCAATGTGCTTTGGAAAAACTTTGATTTTTTTAAACTTTAACATAGCCACCTTAACTAAACTTTCATAACCTCGTCTTCTTTATCATCTGCAAGTTTATCAGCCGCATCGGTGAAACGGTCAACAATCTTTTGCACTTCCTTTTCGCAAGCATCAAATTCATCTTCCGAAAGCGAGCCTTCCTTTTTCATGTCTTTAAGCATATCCATTGCATCGCGCCTAACATTTCTCATGGCAATTTTTGTTTCTTCGCAAATTTTCTTAACTTGCTTCACAATATCTCTTCTTCGCTCTTCCGTGAGCATTGGAAAAACAAGCCTGATGGTTTTGCCGTCATTGTTTGGCGTGAGGCCAATGTCGGAAGCGGATATTGCCTTTTCAACATTCTTAATTTGAGATGCATCCCAAACATTGATGTTCAAAATTCTTGCTTCCGAAACTGTAACCGTGCCCATTTGAACGATTGGTGTTGGAACGCCATAATAATCCACAACAATTTTGTCCAAAATGTGTGGATTTGCTCTGCCAGCCCTAATAACAAGATATTCATTTTGTTGATGTGAATATGCTTTGTCCAAATCATCTTTCAAAGTGACATACACTTCATCTACTAATTCATTCATAAAAAACTCCTTAATTACATTCAATAATAACATAAAAATTTTCTCTTTGCAAACAATTTACAAGAAAAAACGCCACGAGAGCGTTTTTTGATTTATGCTTTATGATTTAATGCACGAATGGAATTTAAAATTGCAAGCACGGTCACGCCAACATCGGCAAACACTGCCCAGAGCATTCCCGTTATGCCTGCCGCCCCTAAGGACAAAAACACGGCTTTCACAAGAGCGGAAAGAATTATGTTTTCCCAAACAATTTTTCTTGTGAAACGAGAAATTTTGATTGCTGTTAATATTTTGTTTGGATTATCATCAACAAGCACAACATCGCTTGCCTCAATGCTTGCAGGGCTGCCATTTATTCCCATTGAAAAGCCAACATTGGAAACTGTCAGCGATGGCGCATCGTTTATGCCGTCTCCAACATAGCCCACTTTTGCGCCGGCAGATTTTTCATTTTCAAGAAAGGCATATTTGTCCTGTGGCAAAAGCGAACAGTGATATTCGTCAAGTCCAATTTGTTGGCAAACACTTTGCACGCTCTCTTCGTTATCCCCCGAAAGCATAACCGTTTTTATGCCAATTTCCTTCAATCCACTGCAAGCCTGATAAGATGTTTCTTTAATTGTGTCAGCAAGTTCAAAAACCGCCAATTTTGCCCCGTTTTCATAAAGTTCAACAGCGGTGTTTTTCAGTGTTTTGTCCTTTCTTCCAACAAAATATTTTTTGCCGTTATATTCAAACTTCACGCCAACGCCCGCAGTTTCCTTAAATTTTTCTGGCTTTGGCAAACGCTTTTTTCTGCATGCCGCCACAATCGCCTTTGCAAGTGGATGAATTGAGCCTTTTTCGCCTATTGCCGCCAAAAACAAAACCTCTTCTTCCGTTCTGCCTTTGAAAGTTGTGATTTTTTCAAGAGAAAATTGCCCTGTTGTCAAAGTTCCCGTTTTGTCAAAAGCAACCATATTTAAATTTGCACATGCATCCAAAAAGTTTGAGCCTTTAATCAAAACGCCCTGACGTGATGCATTGCCAAGCCCCGAAAAGTAAGAGAGAGGAACAGAAATTGCAAATGCACAAGGGCAAGACACAACCAAAAAGATAAGTCCGCGATATAGAGCAGTGTTGAAATCTTTTGAAACTGCCCACACAATTCCCCAAACAAGCACAGCCAAAACCACAACGCCAAGCGTGTACCAACGAGTGATTTTGGAAATGAAAGTTTCAGTTTTGGATTTGTTTTCGGATGCATTTTCAACCAAATTCATAATTTTGCTGATTGTGCTGTCTTTATAAAGGCTTGTCACAACAAGCGTTAAAACTCCGTCAAGCACAATGCTTCCAGACAAAACCTCATCGCCAACTTTTTTGCTGACAGGCACGCTTTCGCCCGTTAGGCTTTGAAGATTGAGCGATGCCACACCCTGACAAACTTTTCCGTCAAGTGGAACTCTTTCGCCCGCTTTAACCACAATTTTGTCACCAACAGCAACCTCTTCGGGCTTAACTTGTTTTTCTTCACCTCCAACAAGCAAATTTGCATATTCCGGCTGCATCTTAACAAGTTTTTCAATGCTCCTTCGAGAGCGGTTAACCGCCAAGCCCTCAAAGATTTTTCCGATTGAATAGAGCGCAATCACCATCAAGCCTTCCATATGTTCGCTGACAATGGATGCCCCAACAACTGAAATCGTGATGAGCATATTTTCGTTGATTATGCCTTTGAAAAGAAGTTTAAAAGCCTTCAAATAGGTTTTCCACCCAAGAAGCAATGCCGCAACAGAATACAAAACCCAATAAGTCCAAACCGGCATTTTAACAAAGAACAAAACAAAACCCAAAGCAATTCCAACAAACAAAAATGTTAAGTCTAAAATAAGGAATTTGTTGTTCTTTTTGGATGCTTCTTTGTCGGTTATAACCGCCTGTGGCTCTAACTCTTTTGTAAGTTCAACAATTTTTATAAGAGCCTCATCCACATCTTCGCTTTCAAAGGACAGTTTGCATTTAACAAAATCTATGTTTGCGTTTGTTATTCCGTCAAGTTTGTTGATTTCGTCTGATAAATTTCTTGCGCAATTAGGGCAATCCAGCCCCTCAATTTTCACTTGCTTTATCATTTCTTTCCTCCAAAACATGCTGCAAACTTATCTCAAAAACCTGCCTAACATGGTTGTCAGCAAGCGAATAAAAAATTTCTTTGCCCGCCCTGCGACTTTTAATCAAATTCATATCTTTCAAATTTTGCAGTTGATGTGACACCGCCGATTTTGTCATATTCAACAGCGAAGAAATATCGCAGACGCAAAGTTCCTTTTCGTCAAGTGCGTTTATGATTTTTATTCTTGTGCTGTCCGAAAGAACTTTGTAAAAATCGGCTGTGGCAATCAAAATGTCGTCATCAAGCATCTTGCCCCTAACCGCTTTCACATCGTCCTCATGAATGATGTTGCAGTCACAATTCACACATTTACATTTTGTCATAATAACTCCTAAAACAGTTGAATATTTCTTCAACCATTCTCATTATAGTTGAATAATTATTCTATTGTCAACCAAAATTTCAAAAAAAATAAAAAAACACGAAAAAATCGTGCTTTTTTGTGTGTTTTAAACAAAATCTTAGTTGTTTCCGCTGAGTTTTGCAATTTCTTCTGCAAAATTGTCATTGCGTTTTTCAAGTCCTTCGCCAAGTTCATAACGAACAAATCTTCTAACAGAAATCTTTTCGCCAATTTTAAGTGTTGCCTCTGTTAAAAGGTCCTTAATTGTTTTGTCTTGATCCTTAACAAAATGTTGGTTCAAAAGGCAAACATCTTCATAAAATTTCTTGATTCTGCCTTCAAGCATTTTTTCAACTATGTTTGCAGGTTTGCCCTCATTTGTTGCTTGTTTTCTTAAAATTTCTTTTTCTTGTTCAAGTTCTGCTGGGTCAACGTCTGCCTCAGCAACATATTTAGGATTTGCGGCAGCAATGTGCATAGCAATGTCCTTTACAAGTGTTTGGAAGTCGTCACTCTTTGCAACAAAGTCTGTTTCACAGTTAACTTCAACAAGAACGCCAATCTTCCCACCCATGTGAATGTAAGATTGAACCAATCCTTCTGAAGCAATTCTGCCTTGTTTTTTGTCAACGGCTTTAAGTCCTCTTTCTCTCAAAAGAACGATTGCTTTTTCAAAATCTCCATTTGCGTCAGTGAGTGCTCTTTTGCATTCCATCATTCCAACGCCTGTTTGTGCTCTTAATTTTGCAACATCTTGTGCTGTAAAACTCATATTCCCTCTCCTTTTATTCTGCATCCTTTGCAGCAGTTTCATTTTCAGCAGCAACCTCTTCGGTTTTTGCTTCTTTCTTTGTTTCTGGCTTTTTGCGTGGCTTTCTTGTTGTTTTCTTAACTTCCTCGCCTGCCTCTGCCATCTCAACGCTTGGTTTTGCTTGTGTTAAAAGGCTTTCAAGATCAACATTTTCTTCTGCTGGCTCTTCTTCCTTCTTCAAAGAAACGCCTTCTCTTGCCTCGATAACAGCATCAGCGATGGCACTTGCAATAAGCTTAACTGAACGGATTGCATCGTCATTTCCAGGAATAACAACGCTTACGCCTGTTGGATCACAGTTTGTGTCAACAAGGCTGACAACAGGAATATTCAAAATTCCTGCTTCATGAACGCAAATCTTTTCGTTGCTTGGGTCAACAACAAAGATAACGCCTGGCAATTCTCTCATTTCTTTAATTCCGCCAAGATTTTTTTCAAGTTTGTCTCTTTCTTGTTTCAAAAGAGCAACTTCCTTCTTTGGCAAAAGGTCAAACTCTCCAACTTTTTCCATTTGATTGAGTTTGTTCAATCTCTCAATTCTGTTTCTTATGGTTTTGAAGTTTGTAAGAGTTCCGCCAAGCCATCTTGTGTTCACATAGAACATTCCGCATCTTTCAGCCTCTTCTTTGATGGCTTCCTGTGCTTGTTTTTTTGTCCCAACAAAAAGAACATTCTTTCCGCTTGCGGCAACATCACGAACAAATGTGTAAGCCTTGTCAACTTGGCTTGATGTTTGTTCAAGATTGATGATGTGAATATCATTTCTTGCGGCAAAAATGTATTCTTTCATCTTAGGGTTCCACTTTCTGGTTTGGTGACCAAAGTGAACACCTGCCTCCAATAATTGTTTCATTGAAATAACTGACATAAAAAATAACCTCCTGTTTTTGTTTCTTCCCCAAAAGGATGCTTTCAACAAACCCAAGATTTAACCATCTTTTACCTGCAAACAAATTCAAATCTGGACAATAATCATCAAATGTTCACAAGCGTTCAGGCAACAGCGTTGAAAAGCCTTTTAGGTGCTATTTGTCTCAATGACTTTGCTAATATAACACAAAAGGTTTAAATAAGTCAAGCATTTTCACAAAAAATAAAAATATTAGAACAAATAATTTACTTGTGATAGGTTTTTCCATTGATTATTGTGAAAGCACGATAAATTTGCTCCAAAAGCATAATTCTAAATAAATTGTGAGGAAATGTCATTTTGCCAAATGACATTTTTTCTTTGCACAAATTCTTAACCTCATCCGCCACGCCAAAACTGCCACCTATCACAAATGTGATGTGGGAATTTGTTTGCATAAGAGAGGAAAGTTTTTCGGCAAACTGTTGGCTGGAATATTCCTTTGAATTTATATCACAAACAATGGTGTGTCCCTGCAAATTTTTTGCAATCTCCTCGCCTTCTTTTGCAAGGATTGACACGGGATTTTGCAAGGCATTTTGTTCCTTAATTTCAATTATATTCACCTTTGCAAAAGCGGAAAGCCTTTTCAAATATTCCGCCTGCTCGTCTTTTGAAAATTTTTCCTTTAAATTTCCAACACAAACCAAATCAATCGTCATCTCAAAAGCCCCCAAATAAAAGTCATAAAAGTCACAATCGCCATGAGAATAAACGAGCCATAAAGCAAAACTTTAATTTTCAAATCCAAAACTTTGTCTGGCGGCTCCTCAACTTTTTGTTTTTGCATAAATTCAATAAACTCGCTTGCATCAATGTAAATAACGCGTTTTTGTGGCTCAACAACTTTCTCGTCTTTTTTAATAGCGTCAATTTGATTGAAAAACTGCTCCCTTATTGCAGCATTGGCAATCTCTTGCTTTTTCTTGCCAAATTGCTGCTTAAAGGACTCTTTCATCAAAATAAGTGTAAGTTCGTAAATGATAATAAGAAGAAGTATCAAAACCAAAAGCATCATAATAAATCCAATCACAGGATTTGTGAGGAAAAAGTTTACAATGTTTGAAATAAAATTAACTCCCCTCGCGCTTGCAAAAGAAATAATCACGCTTAGGGCATTGTTCATAAAGTGGATGATAATGCAAGGATAAATTGAATTTGCAACAAAGCAAACATATCCCAAAAACACGCCAATTATGGAAGCATAAAAAAACTGCTCAATATTAAGATGCAACAGCCCAAAAAGAACGCCGGAAATCACAATCGTTTTTGTCATACCAAAGCAAGAATTTCCAGCAAGCAACATTCCTCTATGCAAAGTTTCCTCGCAAATTGCAGGCAAAACAGCAGTGCAAAAAAGGTCAAGGAAAAGTTTTCCAACAGTTGCAGTTCCGGCAGTTGCTGTTTCCGCAGATTTATAGCCAAAAAGCCCAATTATAGAATTGAAAAATGTTGAGACATAAATGTTCACCAAAAACACTGCAACGCCAATGGCAATGCTGACAAAAATCATCTTTTTGGAAATTTTGTTGTAACCCAAAAAATCTTTGGTATCTGTTTTTGCATCGCCTTTGTCAAGCCTCTTTAAAAGAAAAATTGGCAAAGCGAAAATAAGCCCCAACTGAATTATGATGCCAAGATAATAACTTCCATATTCGCCCAAAAAAGAAAAAAGGTTTAAACTGCTGCAAATTCGAATTGCAATAAACAAACAAACAACAATAAAATAAATCAAATTAACATTAAAGCAAAGTTTTTTAGACATAAAGTTTCACCAAAATCCTCAAAATATAATACTCTTAAACGAAAAGATTTATAACAATTATGATGAGACAGATTATCATTCCCAACAAAAATAGCAGAGGCATTTTGCCAAGCATTAAACGCGATGATGTAGGCTCCTCGCCCACTTCTTCCACCTCAACTTTTTTGCTTTTAACAAATTTAAGAGCCAAGAAGATTATTCCCGCTGCGGCAACTGCTGCCGCGATTGAAACCAACACAAACCACCAAGTTATTGGAAGGCGTAAAAAATCAAAATTGCAAACCTCCATGATATAGCCCACAGTTAGCGTTGAAAAGTTGTTTGCAAAGTGAAACATCATGCAGTAGAGAAGATTGTTTGTTTTTTCCATAATTAAAGAAAGCACGCATCCAAGTATTAAAGGATAAATAAATTGAATTGGGCTTTGATGCATAAGTGCAAAAAGAAGGCCGCTAATTACAACCCTTGCCCAAAGCGAAAAGTGGTTTTTCATTCCCTGATAAAGCACACCACGAAAGATAAGTTCCTCAACAACCGCCGGCAAAAGCCCCAAAAAGATAACAGCCGCAAAATAAATGCCAAAATTGCCAAATTTCATGTCGGAAGTGTCAATTTTAAGCACGGAAAAAGCGTGCCCAAAGCAACCCTCAATAAGGCACATAAATCCCAAAAGACAAACAACCCCAAGCCCCGACCACACAAGGCTTTCCTTCACATTTGGTTTGTGAATATTTGATGCTTTGAAAGAAATTCTTTGAGAGAAATGATAACAATAATAGACCAATAAAAACACTGCTTGCAGCAAAATTGCCGAAACAAAATAATTTATCATATAAACCGGCGTTCCCTGTGCTTTGTCCATATTAAATGTTGGGTCAGTTTTAAGCATAATGCTGGTGAAAATAAGGGCATAAACAAGGCTTAATATCAGTCCAAAAATAAGCGTAAGGAAGAATAGATTTGATGTGTCCTTAATGCGATAAAAATTTCGTTTTTCAAAAGTCTTTTGTTGAATATATTTCTTTTCCATGTAAATGATAATAGCACAAAATAAAAAAAAATACAAATATAGTGGACAAAAAAATAAAATTAAAGTAAAATATCTTCATGAAAGATTTTATGGCAGAGGCAATAAAAGAAGCAAAAAGGGCATATGAAAAAGGCGAAGTTCCCATTGGCGCCGTGATTGTGAGTGATGGCAAAATAATTTCTCGTGGGCAAAATAAGCGAGAAAAAAGTCAAAACGCCCTCCACCATGCCGAACTTATTGCAATAGACAAAGCCTGCAAAAAGTTGAAAAGTTGGAGATTGGAAAATTGCGATTTGTATGTCACATTAGAGCCCTGCCCGATGTGTGCCGGAGCAATCACAAACGCAAGAATAAGAAACGTATATTTTGCCTGCAAAGAAAAAACGTCAAAAGACAATTTGTTTGAACAGATTTTAAATAGTGACCGCTTAAATCACAAAACCAAAATTTTTCAAGACACCACTCACGAACAAGAATGTTCCGCGCTTTTAACAAACTTTTTCAAATCAAAACGATAAGTGTGGGGACAACTAGAATTTTTTACGCGGACGTAAAAACACAGCAAAAGCTGTGTTCTTTTTACCGCTAAAATTCGTTTTCCCCACAGTCCCCTTTTCACACCTTGCAAAATCACTCTGTGCATTTTGCTGCGGAAAGAGTGAATTTCCAATTTTGTATGCCGGGCAAAGCCCTACGCAACACAAAATTGGAAAACAGAATTTTGAGTAAATATTGCGTATTATGCAATGCATAATACACAATATATGGTATTATGCAATAATCAAATAAAAAAAGACAGCTTTTTCGGCTATCTTATTTTTTATACTTTACAACAATTCAAACAACTTTTCTTTATATTCTTCCTCAGTGATTGCTCCGCTGTCACGCAAGGCTTTAAGTTCTTCAATGCGCCTCTTTTTCTCTGAGTATTCCCTATCTTCTTTTATTTCCTCTCTCCTAATTTCTCTTGGAGTGTTCATAACAATTATATCTGGCATCAAAGTTGCGATAAACAACAAAAGCCATGTTACAAAACTGCCGAAGAAAATCACAATTCCCAAACCAATATAAAATTGAATTTGTGATGTTCGGAAATATTTTCCCTTTTGTCTAATTGAATATAGAAGAAGTATGCTTGCAACTGCTCCAATTAAAAAGCCAATTATGGAATAAACCAAGTTTGTGCTGAAAGAAAGCATATAAACATACCCCGATTGCACCAATAATGTTTGCAATTCCCGATTGGTTGCCATTACGATTGATAAAATCAAATTTATTGTCACACTCACCAAATTTAAAATTGACCCAACAAGGATTAAAATCCTTTTTGTTCTGTTCATATACATATCCCGTCACCTCTAACTATATTATGATAACATTCTTAACAATTATTTGTCAAATTATTTTGAAAAAAAGAGAATTTATAATATAATGTTCTTGGAGAGCAACATGAGGATTGAAAAAAGGAAGATTGTTATAACCGGTGCTTCAAGTGGGCTTGGTGCTGGGCTTAAAAAATATTTTCAGCAAAAAGGTGACATCGTGATTGATGTTTCCCTTAACGGTGAGGATTATGCTGTTGATGTTTCCGACTTCAAAAAACTTAAAGAGGTTTTCAATGACATCTACATGGAACAAGGAGAAATTGACATGCTCATCACTTGCGCTGGCTATGGGCTTAGCGGCGCGATTGAACTTCTCAAAGAAGATGCCACAAAGAAGCAATTTGATGTTAACTTTTTTGGCACTGCAAATGCCTGCAAATATGCCATTCCAATGCTCAAAAAGAACGGAAAAATTGTTATTATTTCCTCTGCCACCGCCCTTTTTCCACTCCCATTCAAAGCATATTATTGTGCAAGCAAAGCGGCAGTGGACAGTTTTGCGCAAAGTCTTAGAATGGAACTATCTAAAACAAACATTCAAGTCACCTCTGTTTGTCCAGGAGATGTTAGAACAAACTTTTCGGAAAACCGCGTGAAAGAATATGACACAAATGAAAGATATGGCAAAGCGGTGGAACTGTCAACCAAGCCTACGGAAAAAACCGAAAGCCGCCGAATGAGCCCAGAATATGCCGTCAAAAAACTTGCCAAAATTTGCGAAAAAAATCATTTCAAGCCAAGATATATAATAGGAAAGCAATACAAAATGTTCAATTTCTTCCGCAAAATTTTGCCACAGTCTCTTATGACAAAAATCACCACTAAAATTTTTTATAAAGAGGGCTAAGCCCTTTTTATTTTTTGAAATATGCCAAAAATTCAGTGTTTCCGTCGCCGCCTTTGATTGGTGATGTTATCACGCCAAAATTTTTAAACCCCGCCTCTTCAAAACGCATCAAAACGTTTTGGACAACTTTTTGATGCACTTTTTCGTCTTTAACAACGCCCTTATGCTTGCGAGCATATTCTTGCCCCACTTCAAATTGCGGCTTAATCAGTGCCACAACCTCCACATTTTCAAAAGACGCCAATTTTTCCACCAACTTGGTTATGCTAACAAAAGAAACATCAATCACAATGGTTTGCACATCAAAAATTTGTTGAATGGGCAGCGACAAAAAATTTGTTTTTTCCATGTTCACAACTTTTGGATTGTTTTTAACTACACTTGCAAGTTGCCCCTCGCCAGTGTCCACAGCATAAACCTTGCTTGCCCCATTTTGGAGGCAAACATCAGTAAAGCCGCCTGTTGATGCCCCAATATCCAACACAACTTTTCCAGCAAAATTTAATCCAAACTCTTCCACTGCCTTTTGAAGTTTAAACCCACCGCGCGAAACAAACTCAAAAGGCTTGGTTTGCAGTTCACAATCTTCTTCACACAAAAAAGATGGCCTCAACACAACTTTTCCGCCAACCAAAACTCTTCCACTTTCAACCGCCTGTTTGGCTTTCTCTCTGGAAGCATAGCACCCTTTTTCAAACAACAAAACATCAAGCCTTTTCATAAGATTGATTATAAAATAAAATGAAAGCAGTGTCAAATTTTTAACTAAACTTGCACACAAAATTGCCTTTAACATATGCTGATAATGGAGGCAATGAAATGAACATTACAACAAAATATTGTGCTGGTTGCTATCAAGATTTGCGTCCGTTCAGTGGTTGCCTGTGCCAACCTTTTGGCTGCGGATGTGTGCAACCACCCTTCCCACCAAATCCGCCATGTCCAAATAATGCCCCAAGATGTGGATTTGATGGTTCAAATATGATTTATTTTGCAATAGGGTATCTCATAGCAAAAAATTCGAGATGAAATAAGTTCGAGATACAAAAACCGCCTTTCACGGCGGTTTTTTATATTGTCATCCTGAGCGAAACGAAATGAAGCCGAAGGATCTCAATCCATTAAGCGTTATTCTTTGGATGTTTCGCTTCGCTCAACATGACAGCCGACGGTTTTCTATTATCCCATTTTGCTGTCATCCTGAACGCAGTGAAGGATCGCAATCACTCAGAATTTTTACCCCAATTTTGCTCTTTTAGCTCTCCAAAAACAAAAAAATTAAAAAAAATCAAAAATTTTTATAAAATTTTTGCAAATTGCTTGACAGCCCCCCCCCGCAAATTATAATGAAACTGAAAAGTAGTGAGTTTCCTTATAATTTGCGGAAAAAAGCCACACATTATTTAGGAAAGCGTAACACCTTTCAAAAAATTTAACAAAAGGAGGTAAAAAATGGAAAAAAAGCTTAGGGCTAGAACAATCAAAACTGTGATTGCTTGCGCAATAATGTTTCTTGCAATTTCAAGTTTGGTGGGCTACATCACTTGGGCTGCTGTGACAAGTCAATTCAATCTTGGCGGACAAATCACCTTTACAGCAACAGGCGTTGAGGCAACTGTCACAAAAACAGGGCTTACTGGTGCTCAGGACGAAACTCAATCTGGCAAATTTGCAGAATTGACATTCAGTCCAAATGGCAATAGTGGTGATGCATCAACCTGGTCAGGCTTAAATCTCGCTTTTAAAGAAGATGCAACAAATATCGTGCTCACATTCACAATCAAAAATAATGGAAAAACAAGAACACTTAATGTTGCTATTGTTGAGAGCGGAATAGCCGAATCTAATTTAGGGTTGACTTGCGACGTAACAGGCGAAGGAACATCAAAAAACACAGACTACAAGTCGGTTGACATTGAAGCAGGAAAAACTGCTACATATACAATCACACTTTCTGTTTCAGATAAAACGCAAGATATAAACATTTCAAACTTCCAACTTGCATTCACACTGACAACTGCTGAGGCCTAAAAACCAAACTTTCTTAAACTTGGGCAAGTCAAATTTGGATATTTTACTCTGCTCAAACAACATCATCAATATTCCCCCTTGCCCAAGCAAAAAAGAAAGTGTTTTTTCCATAAAAAACATGAAAAATAAGTTAAAGAAAAATTTAAACACATTCACCCTAATCCTCCTTGCGGCGGTTCTTTTTGTTTCGTGTCCACTTATCGCCTACGCAGCAGCATTGCAATCCAACTTCTCTCTTGGCGGAAGCATCACATATGAATATAAAAACAAAACAAACTATGTCTATCTAAACCCAGAAGATTTCTTTATCATGAATCCTGGAACTTTACAAGCAACGAATGCAGAAAATTGGAATATGTATAGCAACAAAGTGGAGGGCACAGAATTTGTCATTGATGCAAGAGGCATAACAGCAGAAATTGGAGATTATATTTGCGTTGAAATTTTTGATAATATATATTTTAATGGAACAGTAATTTTGGGTGGTGACGTATATTCGATAACTCCTGATGCCTTTTCCATTCGAAATGAATTTAATTCTTATGTAAATTTTTACATTGATACTTTAATTATAGATGTACGGGCTAATGCACTTTTTGATTTTAGTTACATAGATTTCAGTGGAATAACAGTTAGACAACTGTTTATCGGCGGTAACGGAGATACTGATTGGCAAGTTGCACCAATATTAAGATCTCTTCCAAACACGATTGAAACTTTTGTGTGTGAAGCACCAATATCACGAGTTGAAAGTCAAGCATGTTCTGAATGCAGAAACCTTTCTGTTTTCGATGCAGATTTGAGTGGTTGCTCCTATATTGGTGGTCAGGCATTTTATAATTGCTGGAATATGCCAATGCCAACTCATATAAACCCGGAAGCAACCATTGAGCAAGACGCCTTTGCAAATGTAAGTTTTCCTCGCCAAAAGATAAGAAACACAGCAACCGGCAAAATTCACGATGGATACATTGTTGACGGCTCTACTATAGATGCCCTGATAAACGGATTTTATAATAATTGGCAACAAGCAATTTCCTTTGTGCCTGACTATGTTCCTTCATCAATAACAACCTCAGATGACTATATGGAATTTATGATAAAGAGTAATTTTCTTTATAAGCCATTTAGCCTTTATACAGACAGCGTTATTTACATTACTTATGAAGCAATAGAGCGGCTTAATAATGAAATGCAAAATGATTTCGATCTTGTGTTAAACATGTTGGATGCATTTTATTTAAGTGGTATAAGTTTGGCATATACTGGTTCATTTGAAATTAGCACTGCTGCTTTTACCAACTCCCTTACGCCAATGTTTTGGTTGGCGACATATTAGACGACACCGGGCAAAATGTAATTTCTCAACTCTTTGCAAATGATTACAATTACATGGCAGATGCACTTTACATTGACAACTTGGATGAAAATCTGGACACAGCCTTTGATTTGACACGAAATGAAAATGGAGAGCCCAACGGCGTTGTTTACACAAGAGAAAATTATCCCGTTTGGTTTAACGCCCCAACCTTTGAATATGTGGAAGCATATTCAATCCCATTAATACGCAATTATGTTGATTGGATTTAAAAAAATCGCTGATTGTCAGCGGTTTTTTATTTATTCATTATTTTGCATAAATATGCATAGAAGTTTTATTTTATAAGTTTCTCCCATTTGCCAACAAATTCTTTGCAGCAAGCAAAAGCTTCGTCAAAAGTTCGCTCTTTTGTAAGGTCACAATCAGCAATTTTTAAAAGTGATATAGGGTCTTGTGTGCAGCCAGATGACAAAAACTTTTTATAACTCTTTGCAAAAGATTTGTCCTCACAAAGTTTGTTTGATATTTTGATTGCGCAAATCATGCCTATTGCATATTTATACACATAAAAACTTGAATAGAAGTGTGGAATTCTTGCCCACTCAAAACGCATTTCTGGAATTTGTTTAACTTTTTTGCCATGATAAAAATTGTTCAATTCTTCATATTTATCACACAAAAGTTCCGCAGAAAGTGGATGCTCCTTTTCATATTCCTCATGTGCAAACTCCTCAAATTCTGCAAACATGGTTTGTCTAAAAATGGTTGAACGCATATCCGTTAAAAACTTGTCATAGTAGGCAATTTTTTCTTTATCATCTTTGGCATTTTGCAAGAAATATTTCAAAAGCAACATTTCGTTTGTTATGCTTGCCACCTCAGCAACAAAAATCACATAACTTGCAGTTTGCGTTGGTTGGTGTTCAAAAGTGAAATAACTGTGCATTGCATGCCCCAATTCGTGTGCCAAAGTGAACACGCGGTCCAAATCGCCCTCAAAATTGGTCATAACAACAGGTGTTGCGACCTTT
>CANRMV010000012.1 GCA_947631875.1 uncultured Clostridia bacterium | reverse complement strand
TCATTTGTTGAACCTGTTTTTCCGCCATCGCAGCCTTTAAAATATCTAATAAGTCTGTTTGTGTTCACAAGTTCTGTTTTTCGTCCACTTGGATGCACAAGTTCGTCCATCCAAATTGTGCTGTAATTGTGATAGATGTCGTGTCTCAAAATTTCTCTCAGAACAATGGCGGTGTCTTTTGCAGAAGAATATTGTTCCGGTGCAGGAAGCCCTGTGCAGTTTGAATAGTGCGTGTCCACCATGCCAAGTTCTTTTGCCCTTCTGTTCATTCTGTTTGTGAAAGCGTTTTCATTTCCATTAAAATATTCGGCAAGCGCCACACTCGCATCGTTTGCAGATGCCATAATCACCGACTTTAAAAGGTCCTCAAAGGTGTAATCCACAAATGGATCAAGAAACACTTGCGACCCACCCATGCTTGAAGCGTTTTCGGTTGTTGTGATTTTTGTGTCAAGCGCAACATTGCCCTGTTCGTATTCTTCCAAAGCAATCAAAATTGTCATCATCTTAACCATGCTTGCAACAGGCAAATGTTCGGTTGCATCCTTTGAAAACAAAATTTCGCCGCTGTCATACTCCATCAAAAGTGCACTCTTACTTGAAAAATCCAAATCACTTTGCTGAGCATAAGCAATCGCGGAAGTTTGCATACCACCACAAAATATAGTGGCTGCAAGTATGCATAATACACAAGATGTCCAAAATTTTTTCATAAAACAAAAACTCCTTTTGCCTTAGTTTTTTCAAAAGAAGTTTTTTTATTCAATCTCAAATAACCATAATAACTTTTCCATTTAAGAAAATCAAAAGAAGTGTTTCAGTTAAATTTATTGCAAACAAAATCAAAAATCCAATTAAGATGAAAAGAAATTTGTTTGTTTCGCAATAGCCATATTTTCTTGCATTTGCATTGATGCACGTCAGCACCAAAAAATACATAATCATAAAAGCGAGTGTGAAAATCTGGCAAGGCAGCACAATAACAACCGCCGTGAAAATTGAGCCAATTCCATAAAAAATCACAATCAAAGCAAAATTCAAGCCAAAAAGATAGCCCCTATAAGCAAACAAAATATTTGCCAAAAAGGAAAGTTTGGGAGCAAAAGCGAGTGCCGTCAAAATGCCCAAATTCAAAAAAAGTGAAAAACATCTCAAAAAAAATGCGGATGACGACAAAACAAAGCCATCATAAAAATTTTGCAAATTTATGTCTTGAAGTCTGCCAAGTTCATAGGCATTTTTTGCCTTTATTGCAACAACAATCCCCGCACAAATTGCCGCCAAAACCAAAGCAAAACTTATTATGATTTTGATTTTGTTTGCCCGAATGGCACTTTGACAAGAAAATTTTAAGCCGTTTTTTAACGCTTGCATTTTATAAGATTTAGCCATAACACATTTTATGCGTGCGCAAGGCAAAGTTATGTTAAATCAATATTTTTTCATAAGTTCCAAAGCCAAAATTTTTAGTTGTTCATAGGTTATTCCGCCTTGAAAATAGGCAATGTATGGCTTTTTGATTGGGCTGTCGCAAGAAAGTTCAAGTGATGCCCCTTCCACAAAAGTTCCAGCCGCCATGATGACATTTGTTGTGTAGCCTGCCATTGGATAAGGCGTTGGCACAAAACTGCTGTCAACCGGCGAAAGTTTTTGAATAAGCCTAACAAAATCAATGAGTTGTTCCTCATTTTCAAACACCACCGAACGAATTATATCAAAACATTTTTCATTTGTTTCAGGAATGATTTTAAACCCTTTACTTTTCATCACTTCGCCAATCAAACAGCCGCCTTTAAGGGCTTGGCTAACCACATGAGGCGCAAGAAAAAGCCCTTGATAAAACAGCCTATAACCCGGCTCATAAGAGCCCGTTTCTCTCCCAAGCGAAGGGCAGGTGAAGCGGTTTTCAATTTTTGAAATTGCTTCTTTTGTGCCCACAATATAGCCGCCCGTTGGAGCAAGCGAGCCGCCAACATTTTTAATGAACGAGCCCACACAAACATCTGCGCCAACTTCGGTTGGCTCTTTTGTTTCAACAAATTCGCCATAGCAGTTGTCTACAACAATAAACGAACTTGGGCTTAGTGCCTTGATTTTTTCAAAAATCGGCTTCATTTTGTCCACTGAAATTGCTTTTCGGCTTGAATATCCTCTTGATTTTTGCACAAAAACAACTCTAACTTTGTTCTTTTTTATAAAATCCAAAATTGCTTTTTCATCAAACTCATTGTTTTTAAGGTCAATAAACTTAATTTTCACCCCCAAACTTTCCAAACTTCCATTATCCTGTCCAAAAAGCGTGTCATGAAGTGTGTCATAAAGTTCTCCCGTTATGGAAAGCATTGTGTCATTTGGGCGAAGAAGGCCGTAGAGCGCTGTTGCTATTGTGTGCGTGCCACAAGTGAGATGTGGAGAGCATAAGGCATCCTCTGCCCCGAAAACCTTTGCCATAACGCGCGCAAAATCATCCCTGCCTTTGTCGGTGTAGCCATAGCCACTTGTGCCAACAAAATGCGAAGTTGTAACGCCAATCTCTTGAAAGGCTTTAAGCACTTTTTTTTGATTAAAAAAAGCAACTTTTTCAATTTCTTTAAAAGTTGGCGCCAATCTCTCTTCAATTTGTTCTATTTGTTCAATTTCTTTCATAACCACCTCTCAACACACTCAAAAATCTCTTTTTTCGCCTCATCCACATTTTCAACATCCACCATGTGGCAGTTCATTCCTCGCAAAAAAGTTAGCTGCCTTTTGGCATAGTTTCTTGTGTGTTGCTTGATAAGATTTTTGGTTGTCTCCAAATCTGTTTTTCCGTCAAGATAATCCAAAACTTCTTTATAGCCAATCGCACGCATAGCCTGGCACTCTCTTGTTATTCCGCTTCTCACAAGCCCCTCAACTTCCTGCACAAGCCCCTGTTTAAACATAATGTCCACACGTGCATTTATGCCTTCATAAAGTTTTTCTCTTGTTCGATTTAAGGCAATCAAAAGTGGGTCTATGTTGTAAGTTTCTGTTTTTGCTTTTTCGCCATTAGACAGGGCAATTTCAAGCGCCCTAATCACCCTTACTTTGTTATTTTTATCCGTTTTTTCTGCCATTTGAGGATTTATCTCTTGAAGTTTTTTATAAAGAAAATCAAGCCCAATTTTTTTTGCTTCCTCCTCCAACTTTTCCCTTAAAGCCTCATCTTTTGAAACTCCCCCCAAGTTGTAGCCCTCAGTGAGCGCCTTGATGTATAGTCCCGTTCCGCCAACAACGATTGGCAATTTTCCCTTTGCAGAAATTTCGTCAATCTTCTTTTTGGAATACTCCACAAAATCAAAAACAGAAAAGTTTTCATTTGGCTCTAAAATGTCAATTCCATAATGAACAACACCTTTCATATCCGTTATTTTTGCCGAGCCTATGTTAAGTTTTTTGTAAACTTGAACGCTGTCCGCAGAAATAATTTCGCCATTGAACTTTTTTGCAAGAGCAATCGCAAATTCTGATTTTCCAACTGCTGTCGGGCCCAAAATAAAAACAACTTTTTTCATTATAAGGTCCTTTTAAACATTTTTTCAAGTTCTTTTCTTGTGATTTTCACAATGATTGGTCTGCCGTGAGGACACAAAGCAACTCCTTCTTTAATTTTGTTGATTAAATATAAAATTTCATCTTTACTTATGCTGTCGCCCGCCCTAATTGCGTGCTTGCAAGCAGTTTGACAAAGTTTTTCATTCACAAGTGCGCTGGCAGTTTTGTCCTTCAAAACGCCCTCTTGCAAAATTTCTTCAACAAATTTTTCAAGATTTATGTTTGAAATAACAAAAGGAACAGCGGTTATGCAATAATCTTTGCCTTCCATGCCAAACTCAAAACCAATTTGTTTCAAATTTTCAAGTTTGCTTTCAAAAATTTGCCTGTCCATTGTTGCAAGTGAAATTTTATATGGCACCAACAGCCCCTGTTTTGCCACATTGTTTTTCTCCATTTGGGCTTTCAACTGGTCATACAGTTGCCTTTCATGCATTGCGTGCTGGTCAACAATATAGATGCTGTCCTCAAACTCCGTGATGATGTAAGTTTTAAACACAACGCCAACAATTTTAATCTCCTCTGCCTTTGATGTTAAAAAACTGTCCTCTTTAACTTCTGGCAAGGTTTCCTCATGTGCCTGCTTCTTCTCCACATTGATTTCAACTTCATGCAACAGGCTGTCGCCAGATTGGTCAAAGAAAAATCTGCCTGGCCTGTTCTTTGGGCTTTGGTCGCCCTTAATGGTTGAAAAATCTGGCATATTTATAATCTCAATGCCCTTGTCTTGATATTCCTTAGGCGAAACAAATTTTTCATCCTCTTTGTCACTGCAAACTGTCACCTTAAAACTTTTGCCCTCATTTGCAATTTTTTCAGTTAGCGAGGAATAAAAGCCTGTTCGTCTTGGCTCTTCGTCATTTTCAAGACTAAACTTGCTCCACTCTTTTTCGTCTTTGTTTTTAACCTCAAAATCCGCAATCAAATTAGTGCCAATAAGCGCTTTTTCAACCGCTCGCCTTATCACTCCAAAAACTTTGGAAGAATTTTCAAACTTAACCTCTTTTTTGCTTGGATGAACATTCACATCCACGCTTTCAAAAGGAAGCGTCAGTTTTATTGTGTAAATTGGAAAGCGCCCTTTCATCAAAAATGGTTCATAAACACCCTGAACGCAAGCCGAAACCATAAAGTTTTCCACAAATCTGCCATTGACAAACAGCGTTTGATAAGTTCTGTTTGGCCTTGAAACTTTTGGCGTTACAACATAGCCCGAAACGCCAATGTTTTCATCAGAGAAATCGAGTTTAACCAAATTTTCAAACACATCTTTGCCATAAATGAGATACAAAACCTCGTCTAAACTTCCCGAATGATGGCTGTAAACCTCTTTTCCATCCACAACATAAACAAAATCAACTTCTGGCCTTGCAAGCATAAACTTTTCAATCAAATGCGTTATGTCGGCCTCTTCCGTTTTTGGCTTGCGCAAAAATTTTGCACGTGCAGGCGTGTTAAAAAACAAATTTTCTGTGGTCACAGTTGTTCCGTCAAGAGAAGCAATTTCTTTTATTTTTGAAATTTCTCCGCCCTGCGCTTCAATGTAAAAACCTGTTTCACTGTTTCTTGTTTTGGTGGAAATTGAAACTTGGCAGACTGCGGCAATGCTTGCAAGCGCCTCGCCACGAAATCCCAAAGTTGAGATGCTGTCAAGGTCGGTCACCTCTGCAATTTTGCTTGTTGCATGTGGCAAAAAAGCAAGTGGAAGGTCATCTTTTTCAATTCCGCATCCGTCGTCGGCCACAGAAATTTTTTTGATTCCGCCCTCTGCAATTTCCACTCTAATTTTTGTTGCCCCCGCATCCAAACTGTTTTCAACAAGTTCCTTAACAATGGATGCCGGCTTTTCAACCACTTCGCCAGCCGAAATTCGATTGTAAATTCGTGGTGGCAAAACTTTAATTGCCATACTTCCTCCTTATTCCTTTGCCTTATTCACAAGGTCATTCAACATTTCAAAACTTTCCATTGGCGTAACCCTGTTCATGTCTATGTCTTTCAAAATTGAAAGGATTTTTTGCCCAAGTTTGTTGTTTTTCTCTTTGCGCATTCTTTCTTCGTTTTCGCCAAAGATGTCTAGGTCAAGTTTTTGATTCACATTTTCAAGATTGATTGAAATTTCTTTTGCACGGTCAATAACGTTCTCCGGAACGCCAGCAAGACGAGCAACTTCAATTCCAAAACTTTTGTTTGCATGCCCTCTAACAATTTTTCGCAAGAACACAATGGTGTCATTTATCTCTTTTACGGTTATTTTGTAATTTTTCACGCCCGAAATCACGCCTTCAAGTTCGGAAAGTTCGTGATAATGGGTGGCAAAAAGCGTTTTGCATTTCAAATTTTTTGCAATATATTCCACAACTGCCCAAGCAATGGCAAGCCCATCAAAAGTTGATGTTCCTCGCCCAATTTCATCCAAAATGACCAAACTTTTTTCTGTTGCGTTTGCCAAAATGTTTGCAACTTCGCTCATTTCAACCATGAACGTGCTTTGCCCAAACGCCAAGTCATCCGATGCTCCAACACGCGTGAAAATTCTGTCAGTAATTGAAATTTCAGCGCTTTTTGCAGGCACAAAACTGCCAATATGCGCCAAGAAAGTGATAATTGCCACCTGCCTCATATATGTGCTTTTTCCTGCCATGTTTGGGCCTGTGATTATCATCATTTTGTTTTCGTCATTGTCAAGATAGGTGTCGTTGGCAATAAAAGAATTTTCTTTTGCAAACTTTTCAACAATAGGATGCCTGCCGCCAACAATGTTTATTTTTTTGACATTTCGATTTATTGTTGGCTTGGTGAAATTGTAAAGCACTGCCGCTTGTGCGAGCGACAACAACGCGTCCACATCGGCAATCGCTTTTGCACTTTCCTCAAAATCTTTCAAGAAGTTGCACAAATATTCCAAAAGCGCGGCATACAACTTTTCTTCCAATTTCAAAGCATTTTCTTTGGAATTTAAAATTCTTTCCTCAATTTGTTTCAAATCGGCGGTGGTGTATCTCTCACCAGTTGCAAGCGTTTGTTTTCTTATGTAACGCAAAGGCACAAGGTCCTTTTGCCCCTTTGAAACCTCAATGTAATAGCCAAAAACATTGTTTGAACTTATTCTTAAATTCTTTATTCCTGTTTGCTCTCTTTCCAGCCTTTCAAGTTCTTTGCATTGAGCATCTGCCGTTTCTTTGGCATTCCGTAGGGAGTCAAGTTCAACATTGAAGCCTGCTTTAATATAATTCCCTTCTTTCATTGAAGAGCCAGCATCATTACGAATTGCCTTTTCAAGCAAATTGGCAATTTCGGTGAAGTCCTTAATGTGTTCAAGGCAACTTATCAGCCTTTTGGATGTGACATTTTGCAATGCCTGTCGAATAACAGGAATTTGCTGCAAAGACAATTTCAAATTGACAAGTTCCACAGGCGTGATGTTTCCATAAGCAATTTTTCCGCAAGCACGCTCAATATCTCTCACTTGCGACAAACTTTGCGACAATTTGTCTCGCAAAATAAGGTTTTTGGAAAGTTCCTCCACCGCATCCAATCTTTCGTTTATCTCAGTTGAATTTGTGCTTGGATGGTCAAACAGAAAGCGGAAACGCCTTGCGCCCATGCTTGTTTCAGTTTTGTCCATAAGCCACAAAAGAGAGCCATATCTTTTGCGTTCTCTAATGCTTTCAACAAGTTCCAAATTTCGTCTTGTGTTCATGTCCAAACAAACATAATTGGAATTTTTTATCTTTGTGATTTTGTTTATGTTTTTAAGCGAACGTTTCTGCGTTTCCTGCAAATATTGCAAAATTCCGCCGATAACAGGAAGTTCTTCTTTTGAAAGTTCAAAAACGGAAATGGCATTCTCGCCAAAGAAGGAAGGAATTAAACTTTTTGCGTTTTCAACAGAAAAAGCATAATCAAAATAGGCTTCAAATCTTGGAAAAGCGCCTGTTTTTAAAAGTGGCAAATCTTTGTAAAGTGCGCCACTTTCAGAGTTTCCAATCACCTGCGAAGGTTGAAGTCTGCTTAAAATATCCGACAAATTCCCTTCCAGATTTTCCTCATATGCACAAAGCCCAAAATCGCCTGTGGTTATATCGCAAAAGCAAACTGAAAGTTTGTCCCCATTTTTGTATAGTGCCATTATGTAATTGTTTTTGCTTTCATCAAGCATGCTATCATCAGTCACCGTTCCGGCTGTGACAATTTTCACAACATCTCTGTCAACAACCTTTTCGCCCGCACGAGGCTCTGTTCCAAACTGCTCACAAATTGCAACTTTATATCCCTTTGCAATGAGTTTTGCAATATATCCTTCCGCCGCGTGATAAGGCACTCCGCACATTGGCGCACGCTCAGTGAGGCCACAACTTTTGCCCGTGAGCGTTAAATCCAAAACTTTTGAGGCCTCAATGGCATCATCAAAGAAAAGTTCATAAAAGTCGCCAAGCCTATAAAAAAGCATACAATCTTCATAATTGTCCTTCATTTCAAGATATTTTCTCATCATTGGCGACAGCAAATTTCTGTCAATTTTTTTTGTTAGTTCGCTCATTTCTTCCCCTTTTGAATTTTCTTTTCAAGCCCAAGCAGCAAATTCACTCGCCTTTGCTTTTCTTTTTGTGGAATTTGCCCGTCCATTTTGCTTGCAACTGTTCCTTCTCGCGGAGAATACATAAAAGCAAAAATTCCGTCAAATCCAACTTCCTGCACAAGCGTCATGGTGTCTTGAAACTCTTCTTCTGTTTCAGTTGGAAAGCCAACAATAAAGTCAGATGTAATTCTGGCATTTGGAATTTTCTCTCTAATTTTTCTTATTATGTCAAGATATTTTTCACGTGTGTAGCGCCTGTTCATAAGGTTTAAAATTCGATTGTTTCCGCTTTGCGCTGGAAGATGAATGTCTTTTAAAATTTTGTCCTCACTCGCAACAACATCAATCACTTCGTCAGTTAAATCTTTTGGATGCGAAGTCATAAAAGTGAGTTTGAAATCCCCTTCCAAAGCACAAATGTCACGCAGAAGTTGTGCAAAAGAAACAGGCGGAGTTAAGTCCTTGCCATAAGAGTTCACATTCTGCCCCAAAAGTGTGATTTTTTTGTATTTTTTCTCTGCAATAATTTCTTTTATTTCATTTAAAATGTTCTCTTCTTTCCTGCTCTTTTCTCTGCCCTTAACATATGGCACAATGCAATATGTGCAAAAGTTGTTGCACCCCTGCATAATGTTCACCCAAGCGTTTTCGCCGCTTGTTCGTTTGTATGGCACGGTTTCATCAAGGTCACCTTCCGAAAGCAGTTTCATCTGCCTGCCTTCTTTAACGGCCAAAAGATATTTTTCAAAAAGAGGCATATTGAAAGTGCCAATAACAATGTCCACAAAAGGAAAAGTGCGATAGATATAACTTGCAGTGCTTTCTTTTTGTGTTGCACAGCCGCAAACAGCAACAATAAGAGAAGGCTTTTGCTTTTTAAGTTTTTTCAAAGCCCCAACATTTCCAAAAACCCTGTCTTCCGCGCCTTCACGAATTGCACAGGTGTTAAAAACAATAAGGTCGGCATCCTCGCGTTTGTCCGTCACCTCATAGCCCAACTTTTCGCAAATTGCGGCAAGTTTTTCCGATTCGTGCACATTCATTTGGCATCCATAAGTCACAATTAAGTATTTCATGCCTTAATTATACAAAAAAATAACAATTTTGGCAAGAATAATTTTGAATTTTTGACAAAATATGACACATAATAAAAAAATGAAGAAATTTGTCAAAAAATGTCTAACTTATTCAATGCTTTTTGGCATTTTTGCGATTGTTTTAATGGGAAGTTTTGTTGGAGTGAGCCTAATCAAATTTCAATCCATTCCGCTCCAAGCCGAAGCCTTGCAAAGCCCCTCGCAAACAGTTTGCATATATTCGCAAGACAACCGCCCAATCAAAGAAGATATAGGCGGAAAAATGTGCAAACTCGATGACCTTCAACCGCACACAAAAGAGGCGTTTATCAGCATTGAGGACAAAAATTTTTATAAGCATCACGGGCTAAATTACAAACGAATTGCAGTTGCAATGGCAAAAAACATTTCCACGCTGAGCCTTCGTGAAGGCGCTTCAACAATCAGCCAACAACTCATCAAAAACACCCATTTAAGCGGTGAAAAAACTTTTGAAAGAAAATTAAAAGAAATGGTTTTAACGAAGAAACTTGAAAAGAGTTTTAGTAAGGACGACATATTAGAAAGTTATTTAAACATAATCTTTTTTGGAAACAACTGCTATGGCCTTGAAAGCGCCAGCGAATATTATTTCAACAAAGAGGCAAAGGACCTCACTCTGTCTGAGAGTTGCACTTTGGCGGGCATGATTAGGTCGCCAAGCAAATACAGCCCAATCACGCATTATGCAAACTGTTTAAAAAGGCGAAACTTGGTTTTAAGCGAAATGCAAAAAGATGGCTACATTTCAGTGGAAGAGCAGTTGCAAGCACAAAACAGCCCAATAAATTTGGATATAAAGCAAAAAAAATTCAATTTAAACACCTATGCACATGCAAGCATAGATGAGGCGTCAAAAATATTGAATTTGCCTGTTAAACAAATTGTGAATGGCGGCTACAAAATTCACACTTATCTCAATTTAGACAAGCAAGCATCGCTTGAATATTCCTTGCAAGAAGTGGAAAATTGTGACAATTTGGCAATCGTCATAGATGCAAAAACTTGTGGCGTTTGCGCCTATCATGGAAACAGCATATACAAACTTTTGGATGTTAAGCGCCAGCCTGCCTCTTGCATAAAGCCTTTGCTTGTTTACACTCCCGCCTTCAATGAAAATGTTGTAAGCCCAGAAACGCAAATTTTGGATGAAGAAATTAAAATTGGAAATTATGTTCCAAGCAATGTCAACAAAAAGTTTTCTGGATATGTTTCAGTTACTGATGCTGTGAAAAATTCAATCAACATTCCTGCAATCAAAACATTAAGTTACATTGGCATCGACACCGGCAAGCAGTATGCTGAAAAATTGGGTTTGGAGTTTGATGAAAGAGACACAAGTTACACTTTGGCACTTGGCGGAATGACTTATGGCCTAACCTTAAAAGACCTTGCCACCGCCTACACGGTTTTTCCGAATCAAGGAAATTTTGCGCCTTCAACTTTCATTCAATACATAACTGATGGCTTTGGAAAACTTGTTTATGTGCATAAACCCGCCTCTCAAATGGTGTTTAGGCAAGACAGCACCTATCTCATGACATCCGTCTTGCAAGAAACAGCCAAAAGCGGAACCGCCCGCAAACTTTGTGACGTCAAAAACGTTGAAGTGGCATCAAAAACGGGAACCGTTGGAAAAGGCTCGGGAAACACTGATGCCTACAACATTTCTTTCACTCCAAGCGAAGTGATTGGTGTTTGGTATGGAAATCTCAAAAATGAGCCACAAAAAATTGCTGGCGGCAATCAGCCAACAGAGGTTGTTAAAAATTATTTATCCTCGCAAAACTATGAAAAATGCCAATTTGAAGTTCCAAGTTCTGTGGTTGAGGCAAAAATAGATGTTTTGGAAGAAGAAAACAATCATTGTCTGGTGCTTGCAAGCCCTTATGCACCCGAAAGATATTGCAAAACATGCCTGTTTTCTCGGTTCAATCTGCCAAGTGAAGTGTCTGAAAACTTTTCCACGCCGCCAGAAATACAGGCAGAGTGCAAAGCCGAAAATGGGCAAATTGTGCTTTCACTTCAAACGCAAAAGCATCTTGAATATCAAATTTTCAAAGATGATGTTTCCTATCAAATCCTCACAAATCAAAGTGGAGAAAAAACTTTGCGACTGCCTTTCAATGACAAAAACTGCACAATAAAAATTGTTGCAACCGTGAGTGGAAACAACGAATTGCAAAGCGAAAAAACCTTTGTTTTGCACAATTCAACCAAAACAAAAGCACAAAAAGAAAGGTGGTATATCTAAAATTCCACTTTTTTGATTTCTTTGTTCACATCAAAGCATTTTTGTTCTTCTTGCAACAATTTCTGCTCAAAAACATCTTCTGCCAAGCGCTGTGCCAAAGCCCCATTAGAGCCAAATTGCTCTTCAAAGGACAGTTCCATGATGATAAAACATTTTTTCACAAAATCGCTATTATAAAAAAGTTTGGTGTCCAAAAACATAAAAGATTGTGGGCAATCATAAATTGCCTCCCGCCAAAAATTCATCGCCACTTTTTCATCTGCAATTTCAATCTCTTTAAGTTTTTCATAATTTTTAAAATCTTTATTAAAAACAATGTTGTTGTGGAAAACAAATTTTTCAATCCGCCGACATCTTTCAAAAACTTTGTTTTCAAAAAAATCACATGCCTGATATTTGGTCAAATCATCAACTTTTTTAAGATCCCCCAAAAATTCCACTTTTTTAATGCTGGCACAATCCAAAAATGCCCAAAAGCCAAGTGTGGACAACTCTTTTGGAAAAACAACCTCTTTCAGCCGACAACAGCCCATAAATGCACCATAATCTATTGCCTTCAAATTTTTTGAAAAGTGAACATATTCAAGTTCCTCGCAATCCAAAAACGCAAACTGAGAAATCGTTTGAACTTTCCTCAAAACAGCACCTTTGATGCGATATTTAACAGGAAGAAACGCGTTTGTTTCAATGCTTGTTATGTTTGTGCCACACACAAAGCAGCCATTTTTATCCAAATCAGCCTCTCCAACTCGGAGAAGTTTGCCATTGTTATCAACTTTCATAAAAGCCTCTATAAAACTTTATGAAAAAAAAGAAAAAACTGCAAATCGCAGTTTTTATTCTTCGCTTGTTTCTTCTGTTGGAAGAGCATTTTCATTATTCATATTTTCACGAATTTTTGTTTCAAGTTCTTTCATAACGTCTGGATTTTTTTCCAAATAAAGTTTGGTGTTTTCCTTTCCCTGACCAATTTTTTCATCATTGTAAGAGAACCACGCACCTGACTTTTTGATAAGCCCAAGATTTATTGCCAAATCAAGCACACATCCCGATTGAGAAATGCCTTGTCCATACATGATGTCAAATTCTGCTGTTTTGAATGGTGGGGCCATTTTGTTTTTGACAACCTTAACTTTTGTTCGGTTTCCAATGATGTTTTGCCCGTCTTTTATGGAGTCTGTTTTTCGCACATCAAGCCTAACACTGGTGTAAAATTTAAGTGCTTTTCCGCCTGTTGTGGTTTCTGGATTTCCAAACATAACGCCAATTTTTTCACGAAGTTGATTGATGAAAATAACAGCGGTTTTGGATTTGCTTGAAACAGATGTCATTTTTCTCAATGCTTGGCTCATCATTCTGGCTTGAAGCCCAACGTGGTTGTCGCCCATTTCGCCGTCAATTTCTGCCTTTGGAGTGAGCGCTGCCACCGAGTCCACAACAATAACATCAAAAGCGCCAGAACGAATCAGCGTGTCGCAGATGTTCAAAGCCTGCTCGCCATCATCTGGCTGCGAAACATAAAGTGATTTTATGTCCACGCCAAGTTTTTCGGCATAAGAAGGGTCCAATGCGTGTTCTGCATCAATAAAAGCAGCCCTTCCGCCAGCCTTTTGTGCCTCAGCAATAATATGCAAGGAAACGGTGGTTTTTCCAGAACTTTCTGGGCCATATATTTCAATAATTCTTCCGCGTGGAATGCCTCCAATGCCAAGTGCAAGGTCAAGCGTCAAGCATCCTGTTGGAATAACCTCCACTTTTTGATATGGTCTGTCGCCAAGTTTCATAATTGCGCCCTTGCCAAAATCCTTTTCAATTTTAAGAAGGGCTTGTTCAAGAGCCTCTTCTCTTGGGTCTTTTTTCTCTGCCATAAATAAATCTCCTAACAAATATATTTTAACTTAAAATCAAAAATTTTCAAAACAAAATTAAGACAAATATTTCAAAAGTCTAAACAAAGCAAAATCAACAAAATTTTGCAAAAAACCTTCTTTTTCAAACGCAACAGAAAACACATGAATTTTTTCACTGCCACCAACAGCCACAAAGCCCTTTCCTTCGCCATCTGCCAAAGTTACAAGTGCCACCTCACAATTTTTGGCAAGACTTTTTGCAAGTGCAAAGGCAACCTCTTTGCTGACCGCTCCGTTTTCTGCAATCACATTTTCTGCAACATATTTTGCAATCTCTCTGTTTTCCAAAATCAGTGTGCTTTCCAAAATTTTTGCATTTGCTTGCCTCAGCAGTTTGCTTGTCACAAGCCCGCCTGTGAACTGCTCGCAAATTCCCAAGCCAACGCCGGCGCAAACACGCCCAACAGCATCTGCAACATCCTCATCACGATAAGAGAGCAAATTTTCGCCAAACAGCACTCTTAATTTTTCCTCATCAACCTCTTTTGAATAATATACAGTATGTAAAAACTGAGTTTTTGTTATTATATCATAACTTATTCCAAATTCCGCTTTAAGCCCTTCAAAGGCTGCTTTCACAGAATTTCTGCTCTTGCCAAAAACAGTTATCACAAACACTTCCTCTTGCCCCAAAAATTGACTTAGAAAATGATTTGCATCAAGTTCGCAAGGCAAAAACAAAATTTTTCCAACTGCGGTTTGCATCAAAAGCGCCTGCTCCTCCACAAGTTCAAATGTGTCGTCAGCCTCTTTAATTTCATCAACCAAATTGTCAATTTGTTCATTTTCGCAAATAACAACTGCCCTTTCACACTCTCTTGCCTTCCTGCAATTTTCAAGGCAATCATCAAAGCGGTTGCAAGAAATTATGGCGTCAAAACAGCCAAGTTTGTTTAAAACTTTTCTGTCAAAATTATCTGAAAAAACAATAATCCTATTTTTCATCTTTAAGCACCTGCAAATTATTTGTTATATATTTCACTCCCGAAACAATGGTCATAATCACGGTTATTGCCAAAAGAACATAGCCAATAAGGTTCAGCACGGTGTTTGCCGGCCCTTTAATGGCATAGTAAAATTCTTCCACCAAAAAGGCATACAAGAAGTAGAAAATAAGAGTAATCATTTGAAAAACGGTTTTAACTTTGCCATAAATATCAGCCGCCAAAACAACATTTTTTGTGGCAGCAATTTGCCTAAATGCACTGACAATAAACTCTCTTGCCAAAATGATAAACACAGCAATAATACCAACATAATAAGGATAAATAATTGCATCTATCACCTGTGGATTTGCAATGTTTGGTGTAACAGGGCAAGCAATCAACAAAATAAGCCCCGCCAGAACAAGCACTTTATCGGCAATAGGGTCAAGAAATTTGCCAAGATTTGTCACCAAATTTCTTTTTCTTGCAATGTTTCCGTCCAAAAAATCGGTGAAACAAGCAATCATAAACACAAGCGTTGCAATCAATTTTCCATAAGGAACAAAACTTGCCAAATAGAAAAAGATGAAAATTGGAATAAGCAAAATCCTGCATAAAGTTATTTTGTTTGGAAGGTTCATACACACTCTCCTTTAAAGTTTTCGCCATCAAAGTCAAAGAATTTAACTTTGACAAACTCGCCCATTTTCACTTTATCATTTTCCACAATTTCCACACCAAAGTCAACTGTTGGCGAAAGAAATTCGGTGTGCCCAACAAAAACTCCGTTGCTTTCGTCAAAATAATCCACAAGAACCAAAAATTCTTGCCCCATAACCGCTTTTGCTTTCTCTGTGGCGATGTTGTTTTGTATCTTTTGAATTTTTTTCAACCTGTGCATCTTTTTTCGCTGAGAAATTTGCTTGTCCATAAAATAACTTGGCGTGTTTTCCTCGCGATAATAAGGGAAAAATCCCGCATAATCAAACTGGCTATCTGTCAAAAAGCCACAAAGTTTTTTGAAATCTTTCCTGCTTTCAGAAGGATAACCCACAATAAATGTTGTCCTAAGTGCAATTTTTGGATATTTGGTTTTTAATTTCAAAATAAGTTCTCGCGTTTGTTCTTCCCCAAACTTGCGCCTCATGCTTTTCAAAATTCTGTCATCAATATGTTGAAGTGGAATGTCAAGATAGTTGCACATTTTTGGCTCATTATAAATGAAATCCAAAAGTTCATCTGTCACCTTTTCTGGATAAGCATAATGCAATCTAATCCATTTTATTCCGTCAATCTTACACAATTTTTTGCAAAGTTTAATCAAGGCGTTTTGCCCCAAATCTTCGCCATATCTTGTCACATCTTGTGCCACAACAACAAGTTCTTTAATCCCATTTTTTGCAAGGTCTTTTACCTCGTCCACAATTTCATCAATAGGAAAACTTTTATAACCACCCTTAATTCTTGGAATTGTGCAATAAGAACAAGCGTTGCTGCACCCTTCTGCAATTTTCAAATAGGCATAAGAGCCGCGATTTGTGAAAATTCGCCCCTTCACCTCTATTCTCTTTTGTTTTTTTATTCCAAAAAGCCCCTCAACAACATCGCAAATTTGTTCATTTTCTTGTGCAGAAAGATATGCATCAACCTCTGGGATTTCCTTCAAAAGTTCTGCTTTATGCCTCTGCGCCAAACAGCCCGTCACAACAACTTTTTGGATAACTCCCTTTTCTTTTAAAACGCACATCTTAAAAATGTTGTCAAGGGCCTCTTCTTTCGCTGGCGTTATGAAAGCACAAGTGTTAACAATAACAACATCTGCCTCTTGTTCATTTTCAACAATTTGGAAACCTTCATTTTTAAGTTTAAACAACATTTTTTCAAGGTCAACCCGATTTTTGTCGCACCCAAGCGAAATTGCCGAAACTTTAATTTCATTCACGCTTTTGTTCATTATTTTTCATCCTTATTAGTTTATTTTAAGTCCACCTTGCCAAACAATTTTTCAAATTTTTTATTGGTGATGTAAACTGTTCTGCCCGTAAATGCGTTTGCACCTGAAATGTATCCAGCAGCCTCCATTTGGTCGATAAGTTTTGCGGCGCGTGGATAGCCAATTCCAAACTTTCTCATTATCATTGTTGCGGATGCCTGCCCCATATCTATGCTCAATTTCAATGCCTGTGGCAAAAGTTCATCTGTTGCACCACGATTTGCTGTGGTTCTGTTTTTTTCTGCAATTTCTTCGCAACTCTTTCTTTGTTTTTCAACATTTTTTAAGTTTGCTTTGCCAAACAACTTGTCAAACTCTTTTTTGGTTATATAAACTTCTCTTCCTTTGTGTCCAACTTCCTTTGAAACATAGCCCGCTTCTTCCATTTGGTCAACTATTCTTGCTGCACGAGGATAGCCAATGGCAAATTTTCTTCTAATCATCGTTGTGGAAGCCTGCCCACACTCAATGCACACTTCCAAAGCCTGTGGCATGAGTTCGTCCATATCTGCACTGTAAGGTGCAAATGTCCTCTCTGTCACAAACTTGTTTTCAACTCTTTCAGCATTTTTAACTTTTTTCCTTTCCATTTTTAATCCACCTCACCAAAAATTTGTTCAAATTCCTCTCTGCTGATATACACAGTTCTGCCCTTTGGCCCGTCAGCACTTGAAATATAGCCTGCCGCTTCCATTTGGTCAATAATTCTTGCCGCACGAGGATAGCCAATAGCAAATCTTCTCCTAATCATCGTTGCGGATGCCTGCCCACAATCTATGCTTGCTTTCAAAGCCTGTGGCAAAAGTTCGTCCATATCGGTGTTATAGGTTGCATTGCCATTTCCATTTCCTTTGTTTGGATTGTCAATTTGCTCTTCGATTTCTTTGTCAAAAATTGGCTTGTTGTTATCGCGAACATAGTCCACAATTTTGTTTGTTTCGTTTGTTGTCACAAAACAGCCTTGAACACGTCTTGGCTCTTGTGCACCAATAGGATAATAAAGCATGTCACCTTTCCCAAGAAGTTTTTCGGCGCCCACCCTATCCAAGATAGTCATACTGTCCACCGCACTTGTAACAGCAAAAGCAATACGCGATGGGAAGTTGCTTTTAATAAGCCCAGTAATAACGTCCACAGAAGGCCTCTGTGTTGCAAGAATAAGGTGAATTCCCGCCGCACGAGATTTTTGTGCCAAGCGGCAAACTTTTTCTTCAACTTCTTTTTTACCCGTCATCATAAGGTCGGCAAGTTCGTCAACAATAATCACAATGAAAGGCATTTTCTTAACCTTCCCCGACAAAACATCTGGCGTTTGGTTATATTCGTCAATGTTCTTAACTCTCGCCTGACCCAAAGCCTCAAACCTTCTCTCCATTTCGCCCACAGC
>CANRMV010000011.1 GCA_947631875.1 uncultured Clostridia bacterium | reverse complement strand
GGCGTTGAAATTGATGCTATTGTTTCTTCTTGCATAAGCGTATTATAACACCTTCTTCAAATAAAAATCAATGTTTTCAATCTGTTTTGATTATTTTGTTCGGTTCCCTTTTACGTTTTCCACTTATAAACCCTGTTTTTTTTCTTATTATATAAAAGAAAAAAGCAAGTTTTTTAACCTGCTTTTTTTATTATTTTCTTCGATAATCAACTTCAATCACATCTTTTTCTTTTTTCTTTTTGTCTGAATTTTTTGTCCACATTTTAACAATCCATGTTGTGAGTGGGGTGGTTGCCAATGTTGCAAGTTGTCCAACAACCAAATAGATTGCAAACAAACTCGTGTACATGAAAGTGAAAAGTCCAAAGATAAGTGGCATGATTATATACATTGCGATTGACTGTTTTTGTTTTGGCTGATCTTTCCTTCTCATCATAAGGTTTGAAAGCCACAAAGAAAGCACTGAAAATGCAACTGCCAAAATTGTGAGAATGTAATACCCGTTGCTTCCAAGTTCTTGTGCATTTATTCCTGCTGTAACACTGTTGAATATCTTTCCTTCTAACTTATACTTACTCTCATCGGCTTTCTCATCCGCAGAATAATATTTGGACAAATAGTTTCCAATTTCGCTTTCTGTGAAAAGTGGGCTTTGTGGAGCATCAGGTTTGTAAATATTCTTTATCCACAAAAAGCCTTCTTGTGTGGTCAAATAATAATCCTTAACAAGTTTTTCGGCCTGCGTTTTGATTTGTTCGCTAAATCCGTTTGGCTTATATTCTTGTGGAACATATGCATTTTCATCTTCCTCAGCAGCGGTTGCCAACTCTCCGTCTGCTGGTGGTTCTTCTGGCTCTGGTTCAAGAACATATTGTGAAATCAAATCAAAAACTTCTCTGTTTGTCCAATCGGTTTTATAAGGAACAAAATACTCTTGTCCTGCATTTGGCTCTTCTTTGTTGGTGTAAACTGTGTAAATTACACCTCTCACATTTTTGCCTTCTTGCTCTTTATATCCCAATTTTATTTCAACTGTGTTTCCCTCTTCAAAAGTGATTGAGTCTTCATCAATTTCTTTATTTACAACCAACACATTGGCATATATGTTTTTCATTTCATTATATTGCGATGCGATGTTGTAGTTTGACACGGTTTGCAAACTGTTCCAAAGTGTTAAGAACACAACGGTTTGCAGCACAAGCATAACAAGCATTGGCAAACAACTTCCCATAACATTGAACTGATATTTTTTGTAAACCTCATCAGTTTTTTGTTTCATTTTGGTTGGGTCATTTTGATATTTTTCTTTGATTGCGTCAAGTTCTGGTTTCATCTTGGCGTTTATTTCGTTGCTTTTCATGCTGACTTTTTTGTTTAATATGTCAACAAAAGAAAACACAACTCTCACCAAAATAGCGATAAAAATAACCGCCAAAATGTAGGTGCCGTTTATTCCTTTAAAAGCGTTCAAAATACTTTCCCAAAAACCTGTTGGTTGTGGCAAAGTGACAAGCATAGTGTTTACAAAATCCATATATGCTCTCCTTTTATGTTGATAGGGACAGGGTCATAACCTCTTTTCTTTTGCCAAGGGACACATCTAAAAAGCCTTTTTATTCCAAGCCAGAACCCAAACAAGCCAAATTCCTTCACCGCCTTTATCATATAGTTTGAACAAGTTGGAGTGAAAAGGCAAGAGTGTGGCAGCATTGGGCTTATACAATACTTATAAAAATAAACAGGCACAAGGGCAATTTGTTTAAGCACGTTTTTCATACTTTTCAAACAACCTTTTTATCTCGTTTTCCAAATTTTTGAATTCAAGTTTTTCCGCGCCTTCTCTTGCCATCAAAACATAGTTTCTAAAATTTGGAACATTTGTTTTTCTTACAATTTCTCTCAGCCTGCGTTTAAGTTTGTTTCTTATGTGGGCTTTGCCAATTTTTTTGTTTACAGAAAAGCCTATTTTATAACATTCAAAACGGCTTTTAACAACAAAAAGGGTGAAATTATCTGTTGAAATTCTTTCTCCCTTTTTGTAAATGTAAGAAAATTGACTGTTCTTTTTAAGTCTGTGATCCATAAGTCCTCATTAGGCAGAAATATGTTTTCTTCCTCTGTTTCTTCTTCTTTGAAGGGTTTTTCTTCCGCCTTGTGTTTTCATTCTTTGGCGAAATCCATGAACTTTTTGTCTTTTTCTTTTCTTAGGTTGATAAGTTCTTTTCATAATTTTCTCCTTAAAATCTTTTGCAAAAATTTCCTACTGCAAAAAGTGTTCAAGGCTATTATAAAGGAATTTTTTATTTTTGTCAACAGACGGCGACAGTTTTTAAATTATTTTTTTGAAATTTTTTGTTATAAAAAGGCTTTTCTGTGCCTTTTGTTAAATTATCAAAACAAAAAACCTCTTATGAACAAAAATCACAAGAGGCTTTTTTTTATTCTTAAAAGTTAATTGACATTAAAGCGTGACACGGTCACCCAATCATTCGAACAGGCAAAATCAAATACAAAAATTCGTCTCCTTCAACAGGAACAATAACGCATGGGTTGGCAGGTGAGTTGAAACAAATTTTCACAAATTCGTCGGTGTTGGCTCTCAAATTTTCGATGAAGTATCTTGCATTGAAAGCAATTAAAAGTTCTTTGCCCGTCATGTTTACAGGAACATTCTCTTTGATGTTTCCAAGTTCACTGTTTGAAGTTATGCAAAGATTTTTTTCTTTGATTTCAAACTTAACACAATTTCCTTGCCCAACTTTTGACAAAAGTGATGCCCTGTCCAAAGCATCTTCAAACTGTTCTTTGTTAATCACGCAAATTGTTTGATAGTTTGCAGCAATGATTTGTTTGTAGTTCACAAAATCGCCTTCCAAAAGGCGGGTTGTCAGTTTTATGTCTCCAAAGTCCACCATTAGTGTGCTTTTGTCAACATACACATTCACTATTTCATCACTGTCATCCAAAATTCTTGAAATTTCGTTCAAACTCTTGGCTGGAATAACAATGCTCATGGTTAAATTTGATGTGATGTTTTTCTTAACTTTTGCCAAACGATATCCGTCAAGTGCGATGGCATTTAATGTGTTTTTTTCTATATCAAACAAAACGCCTTTCAAAATTGGCCTGCTGTCATCAACTGCAACAGAAAAAATTGTTTTGTTGATTATAGTTTTTAAATCCTTTTTTGTTATTCCAAAATAATCTTCGCTTTCAATCTTTTTGAAGGAAGGATATTCGGCAACATTATAGCATTGAATGATGGATTGGCTGTCGTCATATTTGATTATCATTTGATTTTTGTCGTTGAGTTCAAGTTCAATCATCTCATTTGTGAGTTTTTTAACAAACTCTGTTATAAACTTTCCTGGAACAACCGCTTCCCCTTCTTCTTTGATGTTGGCTTTGATTTTTTTCTCGATTGAAAGTTCTGTGTCGGTGGCACTGAAAGTGAGTGTGTCATCCTCTGCTGTCACTTTTATTCCTTCCAAAATTGGATTTGTGGTTTTGTTTGAAATTGCTTTACTAACACTTAAAAAAGCATCTGAAAGTTCTATTCCATGACAAGATACGTACATAATTTTCTCCTTTAACCAAATTATTTTGTCGTTTTTCTTAACGATTTCATTATAACACAACAGCAAGTTTTTAGGCAAACAATATGTGCAAATTTCCAAATAGTTTTTTCGTGCGCAAACTTTATTTTTTATATTTTATTTTTATTTCATAATAATACTTTTAATATGGCGTGTTGAAATGTTTATAACTTTTTGAATCTTTGAAAATTACACAATATATAGTGTGTTTTTTAAACTTGCAAGCACCAAATGTGTGAAATCAAATGTTTATAACTTCGTGGAAAAGTTGTGGAAAATTTAATTTTTTTATCCACTTGTCAACATTGAGCGAATGTCGTTTATAAGTGTTTGAGTTTTTTTGTTGTTTTTGAAATCTTGTGAAATTTTGTTTCGGGCATGGATGATTGTTGAATGGTCCCTTCCGCCAAACAATTTTTCGATATTTGCAAGCGGTGGGTCAAGAATGTCACAAATAAGATATATGGCAATCATTCTAGGCTCAACAATTTCTTTGTTTTTCTTTTTGCCGGTTATGTCTTGATAGGAAACATTGAAATAGTCACACACAACCGAAACAATTTTGTCGGGCGTGAGTTCGTTTTTGATTTCCTCTTTGTGATTGGAAAAAATTTCAACTGCCTCTTCCATTGTGGCAACCTTTTTGCCTGAAAGTGTGGCTAGGAAAAACACCTCAGAAAGTTTTCCTTCAAGTTCTCTTATATTTGTGTCAACATTTTCGGCAATATAATTTATAACATCATCTTCTGCATAGTATTTTTCAAGTTGACTTTTCTTTCTAAGAATGGCAATTCGGGTTTCAATATCCGGCTTTTGAATGTCGTGGATGAGGCCGCTTGCAAAGCGCGAACGAAGTCTGTCTTCAAGAGTTGGAATGTCTTTTGGAGGACGGTCGGAGCAGATTATAACCTGTTTGTTGCTTAAAATAAGTTCATTGAAAGTGTGGAAAAATTCCTCTTGCGTTTCCTTTTTGTTTGAAATAAACTGAATATCATCCACAAGAAGAACATCCAAGTTTCTGTATTTTCCTCTAAACTCCATAACTGCCTTGTTTTTTGTTGGTGAACATAAAGAGGCAATGTAGTCATTTGTGAATTGTTCGCAAGTTGTGTATTTTATTTTTAGTTTTGGCGAAAACTGCCTAATATAATTTCCTATCGCGTGAAGAAGGTGTGTTTTTCCAAGCCCAACACCGCCATATATGAAAAGTGGGTTGTATCTTTCGCCAGGATGCTCTGCCACCGTTCTTGCAGCGGCATAAACAAATTGGTTGCTCTTTCCAACAACAAAATTGTCAAAAGTGAACTTTTCCATGAAAGGATTTGCCTCATCAGGGGCAGGATTGTTTTCCTCAACTTTGTTGTTTTTAACATAATCAATTTCCTCATTTTGGTCCAAAACAACAATTTTCATAGGCTTGCCCACAATTTCGGTGCAGCATTCGCCAATTTTATCAACAAAGTTACGCAAAAGTTGGTTTTTTGCCGATACAGACTGCGTTGCAATTATGAAATTGTCGTTTTCGTCAATGGCGATTGGCTTTGTTGGTTCAATCCACAACATATACGACACAGAGGACACGCGAAGTTCCAATTTTTCCAAAATTTGTTTCCAAATGCTTTGAATGTCTTGCATAAACAACTCCTAAACTAAAAATTTTCTCAATTTATTTTAAAATGTAAAAAATAAATTGTCAAGCAAGTTTGAAATGTTTGAAAAATGTGTTAAAATACTTTTGTGAAAATACAAACTCTTGAAATTGAAAATTTTAGAAATTATGACACTCTCAAAGTGAATTTTGCCGATGGGGTTAACATTTTCATTGGGAAAAACGCACAAGGCAAAACAAATTTGTTGGAGAGCATTTTTTATTGCTGCATAGGAAAAAGTTTTAAGTCATGCAAAGACAAAGAACTCATAAAATGGGATGCCGATTTTGCTCGCGTTAGGATGTGCACTCAAAAAAAATACAGAGAGGTGACAGTTGAGGCAAGGCTTTTTAAAGCAAGCAAGAAAATAATTAAAGTGAACAACCTTCCAATCAAAAAAATGGGAGAACTCATTGGCGAAACAAATGTTGTGTTTTTTTCGCCACAAGAGTTGAAACTTGTGAAAGAAAGCCCAGACGAGAGAAGAAAGTTTATGGACATTGACATCTCACAAAACAACAAAAGATACTTTTATCAACTTTCAAGATATGAAAAAATTTTGCAAAATCGAAACAAACTGTTAAAAATAAGCCAAAGTTTGGATGCGGTGAAGGAAACGATTGACATTTGGGACAGGGCGCTTGTGACGTCAGCAAAACTGCTTGCAACCGAGCGGCAAAAATTCATTTTGCAAATTTTGCCATATGCCCAAAAAGCACACTCCTATATCAGCGGCGGCAAGGAGGAATTGGATATAAAATATGTTTGCGGCTGCAATGTGACCCTTGACGACACTTTTGAAGAGAAAATGGAAAAACTTTTGAAGAAAAATTTGGAAAAGGATTTTAAACTTGGCTACACTTCAATAGGCGTTCACAGAGATGACATCGACATCTTTTTAAACGGGGTGGAAGTGAAAAATTTTGGCTCGCAGGGGCAACAAAGAACGGTGGCGCTTTCCTTAAAACTTGCTGAACTCGAAAATATGTTCAACATAAACGGGGAATATCCAATTTTGTTACTTGATGACGTGTTTTCGGAACTTGACAGCGAGCGTCAAAAAAGGCTAATAAAATTTGTTGGAAGAACGCAAACTTTCATAACTTGCACGGATGAAAAGGAAATTAAAGGCGTGATTTATCAAATTCAGGGCGGAAAAATCAAAAAAATAGCCCAAAAAGATTAAAAATAACCTATTCAAACTTGTTTTTAAAAGAAAAATGTTATATACTAACAAAAAGGAGATTTCTATGGAAACAACAATAACTTGGATTGCGGTGGGAATTTTTGTGTTCTTTTTAGCAATCGGCTTGGGTATGGGCTTGATAAGAGGAATAAAAAGGTCCACACTGCACTTTGCTTTTGTGATAATTGCTTTTGTTGTGGCATTCTTTGTCACCAAACCTATTGCAGGAGTGCTGCTTGAAATCAAGTTCCCTCTTGACGGCGGAAGTTACACTTTGGGCGAATACATTATAAAACTTTTAGGCTTTGACATCTCAAACTTTACAGCGGCAGGAACTTTCCTTTCAAAATTGCCAACAGCACTTGTTTCGCCAATTTTGTTTATTATTTTGCTTCTTGTTTTCTATGCGTTGTTTGACATTATATATCTTATTGTTGCAAGAGTTGCCTTTGGAAAGAAGAAAGAGGACTTTGCCGACAACAGACCATTCAGGACTTATGGCGGGGTAATAGGATTGGTTGAAGGTTTCATTTTTATGGTGCTGTTGTTTGCGCCAATCACATCACTTACAAACACTTTCCAAACAATAACTTACTCTCAAAATGTTGTTGCAACAGCAGCAGTTGAAGAAAAGCCTAACGACAATCACATTCCTGCACTTGCGGACCTTATAAATGACAACATTCCAAAAGAGGTTGTAGATGCAATTTATGCCTACAACAACAGCGTGGTTGGAAAAATTGCCGGAGCCGGCGGAATTGATGATTTGCTATTTGACAATATGTCCAAGATTGATGTGAACGGGCAAAAAGTTGTTTTAAGACAAGACCTCATCACAGGCACAAAAATTTACAACGACTTTGCAGTTTTCTATAACGACCTTGTTGACCAGAATTACAAAGATTTGAAATTTGGCGCATTAAAAGCCAACATCGACAAACTTCTTGACAGTGGACTTTTCAAAGGGGTGATTGCCGACACGGCCGAACAGTTTATTTATCACTATGAAGAGTTTGAATTCACAAAAAATATGCCAGAACTTGCAACAAACATTTTGACAAATTTGAAGGATGCGCTTGAAACAAAAGAGATTTCTTTTACTGAATATTTGAGAAACGACCTATCCAAAATTGCCGATGCAGGCAGCAAGATTTTCAACACCGGAATTGTGGAAGACTATATGGCACTTGAAACAAAGGACTTTTTAAGTGTGTTGAAGTTCCTTGATGGTGTTGGCGAAAGTTTGATTGATGATGTGGCAACAGATTTACTTGAAACAAACATAATTGCAGATTGTTTTCCAACTTTCATAAACTTGGCAGCAGAACAAATATCCGGACTTTTTGAAGGCGTTGACATCAAACTCAACACCGAAATAACGGGTGCTAATGAAATAAAAGATTTGCTAAATTCCACAAAACAAATCATTCCTGGTTTCATTGATGTTTGCGAGAAATTAAACCTTCCAGGACTTTTAGAAGCAAAGGACAAATTGGATTTCTTTGCAAACGACATAAGCGAAGAGAATTTGTCAAAAGGCATAGATAAAGTAGGAGTTGTGCTTGATGAACTCAGAGAACTCAAAATTTTGGTTGTTGACGGCGAACATATGTTGGACAAAATTTTGGAGCATTACGATTTTGCTTTGCTTGGTGGCGATGTGTATGAAATGGTTGGCGACACAGGAACAAAAATTACGCTTGACACTTACACAAAATTTTTCAACCATATAAAAGAGCCAATTTTAATTGCAAAACGAAACAATCTTCTTTCAGGTTTTAGCAAAAACTCCATTATTCCGCTTATAGGCGCGATTGAAAAGGACCCAGCATTGATTGCAAAAGTTGTTTTGCCATTCAAAGGAATGCAAGCGTTTGACCTTGAAAACATGGTTTACACCGAAGTTTTGAACACACTTAAAGGAATTAAACTTTCTCAGGACAAATCATTTTTCGATTTTGATTATCTTGAAAAGCAACCACAAGAAACAGATGAAAAGAATTTTGAGCGTTGGAATGATGTGTTTGAAACTTTGGGACAAATTTTAGTTAACTTAAATCAACATGATGTTAAAGGAACAATTTATTCTTATATCGAGTATGTTTTGCTTGACGACGATTTCAATTTGGACACGCTCACAAACAGCCTTATTGATGATGAAAGTTTTGCAGAGATAATTTTCCCAATTTTCACTTGCGAATTGTTTAGGCCAATGAGCGAGGTGTTTATTGAAAAAATTGACACTGAAATTGCAAAAATAACCGGCCTTACAAGTGAAACAGAATATGCAAAATTGCAGGCGGACACAGAAGCCGCAGCAACTTTGCAAGCAATTTTGAAAGAGGTTAAAAACATTGACACGGCAAACTTAGACCTTAACAAAATTGGCAACATTCTCACAATTTTGCAAGCAAACGCAAAAAATGAAGGCGTGTTTGAAAAAACTTTCTACAATTTAATTTGGTATTTGACAGGCGACAATTTGTGCGAATTTGATGTTACAGAGTTAACACCTTTTGAACAAGCCGAAACAATCAAAACATATCTTGCAAAAGATGCAGCAGGTTTGGAAGGAAAAACGCTTTACAACAACATTTCCTTCACAGACAAATTTGCTCAGATTGAAAAAGCCAAAGAGTTTGGCGAAAAACTTGCAAGCGAGATGCAAAGCGTTCCAAAAATCAGCAGTTTGGAGGACGCTCAAAAATTAAAAACTGCACTTGAAAATGCCGTTGAGGGCTTTAAAGCAGAAGAAGTTGTAACAGCGCTTGAAGAACTTGGCAGTTTTGTTGACAAAGAAGAATTAAATGAAAAACTCGGCGAAAATCAAGAAATTGTAAAAGGAGCAATCGGAGAAGCGTTTAAAGATAACACACAACTTAAAGATGCGTTCCTTGAATTTCTTGGGCTTAACAACTAAGGAGGAAAATTGCAAGAATATCACATTCCCGTTATGCTGAATGAAGTCATTGACGGGCTTGATATAAAACCGAATGGAATTTATGTTGACTGCACAGTTGGCGGCGGTGGACATTCCTTTCAAATTGCATCCAAACTTAAAAGCGGACATTTGTATTGTTTCGACCGCGACCAAAACGCCATAAACACAGCAGCAAAAACACTTGAAAAGTTTAAGGATAAAGTCACTTTAATAAAGGCAAATTTTCACGATGCCCCACAAATTTTAAAAGAGATGGACGTGTGTGAAATTGACGGCTTTTTGGTGGATTTGGGCGTGAGTTCGCATCAAATAGACGAGGGCGAAAGAGGTTTTTCTTTTGTGCATAATGGAAAATTGGATATGCGCATGGACAAAAGCGAAAACGTTCCAACAGCGGAGGAGATTGTCAACACTTTTGAGGAAGGCGAACTTGTGAGAATTATGCAGGAGTTTGGCGAGGAGGAATTTGCCAAAGCCATTGCCAAAAACATTGTTAAAGCAAGGCAACAAAACAGAATTGAAACAACTTTTCAACTTAGAGACATAATTGAAAGCAGCATGCCAAAAAAAGTTGTGTTTTCAAGAGGCGGGGCGTCAAAAAAAGTTTTTCAGGCGCTTAGAATTTACATAAATGGCGAACTTGAAGGTTTGGACACCTTTTTGCAAGAAAGTTTGAAAATGTTAAAAAGCGGTGCAAGGGCGGCGGTGCTAACCTTTCACAGTTTGGAGGACAGAATTGTTAAAAATGTGTTCAAAACGGAAAGCACAGATTGCTTGTGCCCGCCAAGAACACCAATTTGCATCTGTCACCACAAAGCCAGCATAAAACTTGTGAATAGAAAACCAATTATTGCAGGCGAAGAAGAGCAAAAAAGGAACAGCCGCAGCACATGTGCAAAACTTAGGATTGTTGAAAAACTGTGAGAATAACAAAAGAAGGAGGCAAATATAATATATGGACAGGCTTGTTGCAGAAACTGAGGCAAAAGAGAAAAATGTCGAAATTTTAGAAAAAAATGTGCAAAAAACGCAAAAAAATGAAGAAATTTCGCAAAAAATTGAAGAAAAACAAGAAAACTTTCCACAAATTCAATCGCAAAAATATTTGAACTCTTTTGAAAACTTAACTGTTGCGGACATAAAGCGCCAAGAAGAGCAAAAGAAACAAAAAGAGTTTGAAAAGGAAAAAGAGCAGTTGATTGAACAGCAGTTTGTGGAGGAAAAAGTTGAAAATCAGCAGCCACAAGAAACGCCACAGGATGCGGCAAAGCCTCAAAATATTATTGAAAAACCAAACTATGATTTAATTGAAGAAAATCCAAAAATTGTTAAGATTAAATCAAAAACAAAAACTAAGAAAAGCATTACAAAAAAAACGGCAGCCATAGTTCTTTCGTGCGCACTTGGAGTAACGGGGATTATCACGGTTGCAAACGCCATTGCCATAGACCAAATGCAATCAAGTTTTTCACAAATTGAAACCACTTACAATTTGAAACTTAGGGAATATCTTCAACACATAACCGAACTTGACGGAACAAAAATGGGCTCGGAGGTGATTGAAACCTATCCAGATGAAACAAAAAATGCAGGCGATTTGGGAACAAAATCAAATTGGTTTGACAGGCTCTGCAATTTCATAGCGAGGTTGTTTGGAGGCTAAATGACATACACACTTCATTCTTTGCAAAAGAGAATAAGGGCAGTGTTTTTAGTTTTTATAATTCTTGCTTGTGCCTTAGGAATAAGGCTTTTTATCGTTCAAATAATAAATGGAAAATCTTTGCAAATAAAAGCAACCGAGCAGTGGACAAGAGATTTGAAACTCACCGCGCCACGTGGAACAATTTTTGATGCAACAGGTGACAGTTTGGCTGTCAGTTACACCACTTATGATGTTTATGTGCGAGGGCGTGAGGTTGAAAATGCACAAGAGGTGGCAGAATTTCTTTGCGGGCTTCTAGATTTGGATTACAACAAAACGCTTGCCAAAGTTTCGCGAAAGGACATTTCCGAAAGTTTGCTGAAAATGCAGGTTGAGGCCGATTTGGCAGAGCAAATATATGACAAAAATTTTAAGGGAATATATCTAACCGAAAATGTGGGCAGATATTATGTTTATGGCAACCTTCTCACTCAACTTTTGGGGTTCACCTCTGTGGATAATGTTGGGCAAGCGGGGTTGGAGGCATATTTGGACAATTTTTTGAAGGGCGATGATGGTTACAGTTATGTGCAAAGTGACCTTCAAGGCAAAGAAATTGGCGGAACGCTGCGTTATTATGTGAGCGGCACGGCAGGAGATGATGTCACGCTTACAGCAAACAGCAAAATCCAACTTATTTTGGAGCGAATTTTGCAGCAGGCCTATGAGGAGCAAAAGGCAAAAAGCGTTTCCGGAATGGTTATGAATGCAAAAACAAGCGAGGTGTTGGCGATTTCATCTAAGCCAAGTTTTGACCTCAACTCTCCGCCACGAGAGGACCTTAAAGATTTGTTTGAACAATCCAAAATGAAAGTTGTAACCGACACTTATGAGCCGGGCTCAACCTTCAAAATCCTAACCATTGCCGCTGCTTTGGAGGCGGGCGTTACAAATTTGAATGACCGCTTCTATTGTCCGGGATTTAGGATTGTTGACGGGCAAAGGATTAAGTGCTGGCGAAGCATTGGGCATGGCAGCCAAACGCTTGCTGAGGCGTTTGCCAATTCCTGCAACTGCTGCTTTATGGACTTGGCGTTGAGGCTTGGTGTGGATAGGTTTTATGAATATATGCAAAAATTTGGCATAGGGCAAAAAACGGGGATAACAATCAAGGGCGAAAGTGGCGGAATTGTTATGCCAAAACAAAATGTGAAAACGGTGGACCTTGCCAGAATGGGCTTTGGACACGCCATTGCAGTCACTCCAATTCAACTGCTTTCCATAGTGGCGGGGATTGTCAGCGGCGGTGTTTGGAAAACTCCAACCGTGATACAAAACATTGTGAGTGCAGATGGCATGGTTGTGTATTCGCCACAAAAAACCACCAAAAGAATTTTATCAGAAAAAACTTGCCAAACAGTCAACATGTTGTTGCAAAAGGCAGAGAACAAACAAAAAGATTTTTCTTTTGTGGAAGGTTATAATATAGGTGGCAAAACGGGAACGGCGCAAAAATATGATGAAACGGGGCATATTGCAAGCGGAAAATATATTTCAAGTTTCATTGGCACATATCCTGCAAACAATCCAGATTATTTGTTTATGATTATGGTTGACGAGCCAAGTGCTGGGGCGTATTATGGTTCGCTTGTTGCCGCACCTTATGGAAAAGAATTTTTCTCACAACTTTTTGAATTTTATGATATGCCAAAAGATGATGAAAGCGTTGTGGTTGAAGAGGTGATTATGCCACAAGTTGAAGGGTTGTCACTTGCAGAGGCTGCGGCGGAAATAAAAGCGCTGGGGCTTTTTTACGAAGCAGACGGCGAGGGAGGATTTATAACTCAGCAACTTCCACCGGCAGGAGCAAAACTTCATAAAGGCGACACAATTCTTTTGGTTTGTTAGCAAAAAAATAATCAAAAAAAACAAAAAACAGCAAAAAAAATGCTGTTTTTTTATAAAAAATGCTTAAAAAATGCAATTTTTTTGAAGTTTTTCCGTTTTTGTGGCAAACTAGCCCAGTTTTGAGATTATCAAAAAGGTTTCATCATATGTCAGTTCTGGCGCAACAGTCACGCTGAGCGACAAAACGGAGTTTGTTGAAATGGTTAAGAGAGCATCCCCCGTTAAACTTGCTGAGCCATAAGCAACTCCCGTTCTTATTGTTCCGCTTTCAACAAGTTCGTTCACAGAAATGGATATTGTTGGCAAAGTGCCATTTGTGCTTGTGACCGTTGAGCCATATCTTAAAAGATATGTTCCAGCAGCCAAATTCACATTGTTTTCTCCGGCAAGGGTTATATCTGTTTCGCCGAGAGGGAACGAGTTTTCCAAAATCAACGAAGGTTCGGCATTGGTGGCGCTTGGAGCAGTGAAAAATGCGGTGGATGATATGCCAGAAGTTCCCGTTGCACCTGTTGGGCCAGCGGGTCCTGTTGCTCCGGTTGGACCGGTTGCACCTGTTGGACCAATAGGCCCGGTTGCGCCCGTTGGGCAAGAGATAGGACAGTTTGGCGCAGGTTGCCCAGCCGCCAAATTTATTGTTGGTGGATACAGATTGGAGCAGTTATTAAATTTTTTGCAGCCCATAAATTCCTCCTTTCAAAAACATTTTATGAAAAGGACTTTATGCGTGTGCTAAAAAATAAAAGAACAATATTGGCAAAAAAAGCCTTCGCAAAACGAAATTGAGTGAGAAAATTTGGGCAAAGAAAAAACCATCGACTTTTGCCGATGGCCTTCTTCTCCTGATTAAATGTTCAAGAGTCTGAAAATGTGCTTCTGAGTGATCATGAATACAAGATCAAGAACCCAGATGAGCCATCCTCCGAAAATACGGATGACGCCAGCAACAATCTTGCCTTCTTGTAATCTTGTAACCACGCCGCAAATCCATGCTGTGAATGGGATGATTGCGAGGATAAGACTTACAATCCAGTCAAGACCAAAGTAATCTGACTTTCCTGCCATAGACATTCTCTCCTTTTAATAAGATTTGTAATTTTGTTTACACTTCAATTTTATACCGAAAAAAACAAAATGTCAACAATTTAAACAATTATTATATATGTTTTTACAAAAATTTTTAACACATTTTTGCACTTAAAGAGAAAAATCTGCCATTTGTTTGCCAAAACTTGCCTAAAATGTTATGCTGTTGATTGAATTTTAATGTTAAGGGAGGGAGTATGGATAACAATATAAATTTTAAAAAAGGAAACTATGGGTTCAATTTTAGAGTTGCTGGTTATATAACTTGCAAAGACAAAGTTCTTCTTCAAAAGGATTTGGATGAAGACCATTACAATCTTATTGGCGGGCGCGTGCAATTTGGCGAAACCACAGAAGAAGCACTTGTGCGAGAAATTGAAGAAGAAATTGGAGTTAAAGTGAAAGAGCCAAAGTTGATACATATAGCCGAAAACTTTTTTGGATGGCATGGCTTGCAAGCACATGAAATCGACTTTGTGTTTGCGATTGAACTTAGCGAAAAATATCTTGAAAAGTTCAACCACTTTCATATTTTGGACCAGGAAGAAGAAACTGTGTGGGTGGACAAAAAGGACATAAGAAAATATAACTGCCAGCCATATTACATTTGGGATTTGCACAAATATGCAGACAAAGGCCTTACGCGCTCTGTTGAAAGAGATGGAAAATGTAAATTTATTTAATAATAAAAGCCAATTTTAATGCATTTGCGATTTAAGCATGTGTTTTTCGAATTATGATTTGTCTATTTTAACGATTTGTGTTATAATATATTTATGATGACTTACATTATCATTGGTGTTGTTGTTGGCTTGGGGCTGCTGCTTTGCTTTTTGCTTGCAGTGGCAAATTTTTCATGGAACCAATTTTATGAAAAGTTTAAAGAAAATGAGGCAAGGCGAAATTCTTTTGGAATAACCACACTGCAATATGTGGCACAAATCAATCAAAACTGCTTTCAAAACAAATTGAAAATCACGCGTTGCGAAGAGTTCCGCGATTTTTATGGCGGTGGATATGTTGGGCTTTCTGAAAAAACCATGCGCTCAAACAGTTTGGCTTCGCTTGCCATAGTTTCTCACGAACTTGGGCATGCAAGACAAGATTTCACCTCTGACAGAATAAAAAAGCACAATCGCATGAGGTTGTGGGGGCGAATTTGTGGTCTGTTTTTTATGCCGCTGCTACTCGGCGGGGCGGTTTTGAGCCTGCTGCAAGTTTTAAATGTGCTTGAAAATGTTTTGTTTTTGTATGTTGGAATAGGTTGCGCAGCACTTGCACTTTTGATATTCTTTTTTGCCATTTTTTTGAAATATAAAGAAATTCAAATTGAAAAAGAGGCGTCAGACTTTGCACTTGATTATCTAAGCCAAATTTTAACGCCGCCAGAAGTTGAAAATTGCAAAGAACTTTTGGACAGTGCCAGGCTCACCTATTGGGCGGGGCTGATAAGAACGCTTTTAAGTTGGACACTGCTCACGCCAAAAAACAGTTTGTTTAAATAAGTTGTAAAAATGATAATAAAAAATATGCTTTGAGTTAAGCATATTTTTTTGTTTTGGCTATTGTGCAACATCAAGGTTTGCAGGGATAACAAATCTGTAAATTTCCGCTTCTTGTTCGCCTTCGTCACCATCCCAATCAAGATATAAATACACAACTTTTTTGGTTGTTTTGTTCTCGACAACGTCAACTTTTAAGAATGAGTGAAAATCTTGTTCAACAGGTTGGGCGGTTTCGTTTTTGCCTTCTTCAACGCTTTCCCAGCCACTTGATGGATATTTGTCAACAGCGGCTTTTGAAACGACTTTTGTTATGTCACGGCCTTTGCCTGCAAAAGTCACGCACACCACATAATCGCTGCCAAAAGCCTTTTTTGTTGCCTCATCCACCTTTTTAAGTTGGATGTCTGGCGTCATTTCATAAGCACCGGTCAATTCGCCAAAATGGTCATCCTCTTCGTTGTCGTTTGTAATCTTTTTCCAAGACGATTTTTGAACTTTTACATTTTGTCCTTCATAATATCCTTGAACGGCATCAAACCGAACATCTGGCGTTGCAGGTTGCTCTCCACAACCCACCAAACCAACCGCTGCAACTGCTGCCATAGCAAGGCAGCCTAAACTTGTTAAAATTTTCTTTTTCATATTTTTCTCCTTTTCATTTTTGTTTTTTCTTTTTTTTGTTTAAAGTTGAATTGTTTTTGCAATTTGCAAATTTTATTTTGTTTTTGTTCTGCCAAGAGTGAAATTGTCGTGCTTTCTATCTTGAAGTTCTTTTATTGGGTTTGGCTTTGTTTCAAAGCGATAATCTTGCCCAAAACGTTCAATGTGTTCCTCCACAATAGTGTGGCCGCGCTCCTCCTCAAAAGGTTTGTTGACTTTGTTTTGATATTTGAAAAAGTTGTCGGTGTTTTCAAGTGTGTTAACGTCAACATATCCCTCTCGCTTTGCTGTGTTTGTGACTGTGTTTTTCAAAATCTTGCGAATGTATTCGGTGTTTGACTTAAAACTTATGAGTTCTGGAAATTCGCCGTTTGGAATAACCTCTTGCCACTCCTTCTTTTCATATTTTCTAAGATTTTCCACTGAGGCGTGCAGGTGCGCAATTTCTTGCTCCAAAAGCATTTCCCAAACTTTTTTGATGTGGGGCTCGCTTTCATCAGCCATCATCGAATAATAGAGATAACATTCAACATATTCGTGCATCAAACACATTTCAAACCAACTTGGATTTGGGTCAATTAAACTGCCGTATTGCGTGACATGTTGCTCTTCCACCATGCCAATTTCGGTGTATAGTTCCCTTCCTTTTTGATTTTTGTAAAAACTTCCCAAATTCATATAATAGTTCATCGTTTGCTGCTCTGCCGCCGTAATTATGTTCACTGCACATTTTGTGAATGGGTCCGCTTTCTTGTTGTCAATCGGCTGACGAACACTGTCATAAGGGTGTCGGTGATGCGCTATCGTTGGCCTTCCGGGCGTTATTTCCGTGTAATCCCCAACATAGTCCTCCGCCTTTGCATTCATGTCCGTTTCCAAAAGGTTGGAATAACGATAGAGGTGGTCGAAATCCTCCAAAAGGGCAAAATCCAACGCATCCTTAACATGTTTGTCCTTAACATGCTGCGCCAAAAATGCTGTTAAATCAACCGCAAGTTGCTCATAGCCGATTGTCGTTTCCAAAAGATTTTCATCAACAGGTTTAAGAGAGGCAATCAACTTTTGCTGTTGTTGCTCACTTCGTCTGACCATTGCAAGCGTTCGGCGCAAATCGTTGTCGGCTGCGTGCCTATGAAATTGGTGCGAAAACCAAACCGCCTCATATTCAGTCCCGTTCATCAAAATGCATCGCACTCGCGTGTAGGGGCTTGCCTCAAATTTGTCGTAAGGCTTTTGTGCAAGGTCCTTCCAACTCATAATAATGCTTTCAAGTTTCTTAGGCTTTTCCAAAAATGGATTAAATTTCATAATAGTCCTCCAAAGGTAGTTTGCCCAACCCAAAAACAAATATGCAAACGGTTGTGAACAAAAAATAAAAAAATTTGCCGCTTGTGTTGACAAAAGTGGAACAAATGAGTATAATAGAAATGTTTTCAAAATATGGAGGTTTGGCTGAGCGGTCGAAAGCGGCGGTCTTGAAAACCGTTTAGGTGAAAGCCTACTGGGGTTCGAATCCCTAAGCCTCCGCCAATCAAAACCTAAATCGAACCTAAAAAGTTTGATTTGGGCTTTTGTTTTATAAAAGTAAATTATTTAAAACTTAAAATTCGTGAGGTGAAAAAATGGGATATATCAAATGC
>CANRMV010000010.1 GCA_947631875.1 uncultured Clostridia bacterium | reverse complement strand
AACCAAAATTCAACTGTGCCTTCAAATTTGGATTGACGAAGTTTCAATTTAAACGCAACATCAACATAAACACTGTCACCTTCCAAGCCATTTCTGATTTGTCTGAAATTTGAGAAAGAAAATCTGGAATCATCGTCGTGTTCAAGCGTTAAGCCATTGATTTGGCTTATGCCATAAATTCTCAAATTGAATTCCTTTTCAATGGCGGTTTGAGATGAAACAACAAATTTATCTGGCATAGCTTCTGGCGGCTCACCATTTTCCATGTTTGAAACGTCAAAAGTGTCTGTGGTTGTGAAAATCTTATACAAATCAAGGTTTAGTGTTGTTCTTGCTTTTTCATTGCTGCAAGCCACAAAGTTGATTTGAAAATTTTTCAGGTCATTGCCAAAATCGTCACCCGCACAAATGTAAACATCAGAGCCATTTTGCAAGTCAGGAGATTTGTAATAAGTTCCATCAAAGGTGAAATTTTCTATTTGTCTGTTGTTTTGATAAAATTTAAGCACTTTGCTAAGTTCGCTTGTGTAGTCATCATTTGTTGGTCGGAAACTTTTAATGCCATCTTGCTCGGCCTCAATGGAAATGAAATAACCACTCTTCGAGCTAATCACAACATCATCAGGCAAAATCTTTGCTTGCAGTTTGTAGCCAAAAGTGCCAACATAATTTGAATAGACATCAATTTTTCCATTGTTTAAAGTTTGTTCGCCATTTGAAAGTTCAATTTGGGTTGGATAATATCTTGTGCTGAGGTTAACATCAACAACATCTTTTGTGCTGGCAGCATAGGCATAATCCCTATACTGAGCCTTAAACGCCAACAAGAAATCCCCAAATTTTCGATAGTTGCTTGTGTCATTGGCATCAATCACAAATGTCACATTCACAGAATCATCGTTTTGTTGATAGGTTGTTTGAACATTGAAATATGTTTCATATCCTTCTTCGTCTTGCGTGTTATAGCGAGGCAAAAGTTTGTATTGTCCGTTTTCAAGTTTGTAGAAAACAGGTTCAACATCAATCTTGTGTTGAGTTTTAATCGACAAGCCGCCTTCAATTTTTGTTAAAAATACATCAGCCTCTTCACCGCTTGTGCTTCGTCTAAGTTCAAAAGTGACATCTTCTTGGTTTTCAACAACGCCGCCCAAACTATTCAAAAGGTCCATCTGCCCGTAGCCTTCCTGCTTTTGAACGGTTCCGCCTTCAATTTTGTTGTAGGCATAAGTTCCTGTTATGTAAAAATTGGTGAATTTAACATTTTCCAAAACATCAAGTTCAACCGTGTTGAAAACATTTGGATTGTCCACAACTGTTGCTTTTAACTTGATGTTATTGTAAGAAAATTCTTGATAAACATAAAGTCTTTGTGTTGAGCCATCCGCAACAATTTCGGCAACAACCTCTTCGCCCAACAAAATTTCTTTTGGATTGTCTGGGTTTACTGCTGGATTGGCAGTGCTGTCAAAAGTCCAATCAATGTCTCTTATGTTTGCAGAGGTTGGCTCCAAATCAAAATAATCCTCAGCAATTAGTTCCTTTCCAACAAAATTGTCTCCCAACAATTTTGAAGTGTCCTCTTTAACAACATATTTGTTTGCATTCAAAGAATTTGCCCCAACATTCACCTTGTCCAAAAGAGTGTTAACCTTAATGTTTAAAACTTGACTTTTTGATGCGTCCTCAATCGAGTAAACTCTAATTTGCGCATCACCAAAGGAAACTGCGCTTACAACAAATGAATAATTTCCATTGCCATTATTTGTTGCCCTTGAAGGAACGGATATACATTCAACGCCACTGATAACACTTATCCCAACACCTTCGGAGGAATTTAAAAGTGTGACATCAACAACTTTTTTGTCAGAGTTGTTTTCATCTTTGTTGGTATATAAAACAATAGTGGAAGTGTCCTTCACACTAAGTGAAACTTTTTCGCCGCAAGCCGTCAGCAGCAGCCCGCCAAACAGAACGAACAAACTCAAAATTCCAATGGCAAATTTTCTCATATTGTCCTCCAAGATTTAGTATCTACACAAAGCAAGTTTTTATATATATTATTATAAAATAGAGGTTTAAAAAAAGTCAAATTTGTGACAAGAAAAACATCAAAAAATAAAAAATATTTTTAAAATCGACAAAAATCAAAAAAAATATTTTTAATTAATTTTTGCAAATATTTTATCTTTCGGCGACAAAAAGGAAACAATTTTTTGAATAAAAAATAAATAAAAATTGACAAAAAATAATAAAAAATACCAAAAAATCGCATTTTTTTGCATTTTTTTTGATATTTTTTAAACATTTTTTAATATTTTTTGTTTTTGGCTATTTTTCCAAGTGTGCATATTTCAACTTGGTTGAGTTGCCACCTCTTATATGTTTCTCTGCAAAGTTTTTATCCAACACATCCTTCACTCTTTCAAACAAATCATGGTCAATTCGGTTCAATCTTGTTGCCAAATCATTGTGAACAGTGCTTTTGCTTAGGTTATAAATTTGTGCTGTTTTTCTTATTGTATCTTGTGTTTGGGCAATATGATTTGCCACTTGCAAAGTTCTTTCTTTGATATATGCTTTCATAAACCCTCCATAAAATTTTTGCTATACAAAATTCTATGAAAGGGCTTGTCAGTTTATGCAATTTTTTGTCGAAATTTGACAACAAAAAACCACGATCTCAAATCGTGGCTTATATTACTTTTGGCATTCTTCAATCAAGGCAACAATTTCTGCGATTGTTTTAACTTGGCTGATTTTTTCATCTGGAATCGTTATTCCATATTCATCTTCAAGCGTCATTAACATCTCAATAATATCAAGGGAATCTGCTCCCAAATCTTCCAAAATGTTTGATTCAGGTTTTATCATATCCTTAGAAACGCCAAGTTGTTCTGCCACCAAATCTCTAACTTTTTCAAATATCATGTCATCAACCTCCAATAATATGATAACATATAAACAAACAAATTGCAAATAAATTATTACATTTTTATAAAAAAACGCCTCAAAAGAAGCGATTTTTATTTTTGTTTTATTTGTTTTGAAGGTCCAAATAAAGATTTGGGTCAACTTCCCATCCGTCTTTGAAAAGTGTGAAGTGCAAATGCCCTCCTGTTTTATTTTCATTTCCAGCGGAATCGGATGCTTCACCTATTTGTTGTCCTTTTTTAACTCTTTGACCTTGTTTCACTCCCACTTTGTCCAAAGAACCATAAACACTTGTGTAGCCACCTTCATGAGCAATCTTCACGCAAGATCCATTCAAACTGTCCGCAACAACACTTTCCACTACGCCATCATAAATTGACATCACCGCCAAATTGTCTGATGCAAGGTCAACAGCCAAATGGCAGTCCCACCTTTCAAGTGTTGTGTTATATTGCAGTCTGTTGTCTGCATAATCCTTAACCACAGTCGCGTTTTCCATTGGCAAATTAAAATCAAGTGGCAATGTAGAAACGTCAACCCCGTCATTCTTTGGCACAACAAAAGCGATGGTCAGTGCTATGGCAACAGAAAGCACACAAGCCAAGCCCAACGCTCCAAATCTTTTGAAAGCAACCTTTGTTTTTTCTTGTTTAATGTTTTTCATAATCAACCTCCAAACAGATATTTGCCCGTTTTTAACTTTTTAAACAAAAATTTTTCAATTTTTTCAATAATTTTGTGAGTTTTTTATTGTTTAACAAATTTTTAATATCCTGTAAGTATTAGCGGAAACCCCACAACTACCCCATTTTCAGTTTGCGCAATTTGCACATTCACTTTGTGATTGTTAAGCAAAATATTGTCATCATAATATGGTGTAAATCCGCACAAAACAATCATGCCTTCAATTTCTGTTGTTGTTAAAACCTCACATTTCAGTTGTTTCAAAATTTTTTCAGCATCAAAGTTTTCAAAATAAAATTGCAAGCCTTTAAGTTTTAATTTAAAACTTCTAAAATTTTCCCTTGCAGTTTCAAGTGAGCAATAATTAAAAAACAAATCACCGCTTTGCACACTTTCCACATTATCACTTTGCAAATTTCTTTCTGAAACAAAGCAAACCTTTTCAACTCCATCCAAATAAAAAAGCGGATTTGTGTCCACCTTTGAAAAGGCAGTTGGCACCAAACAAAGCAAAACAAGCATAAACAAAGCAAATTTTTTCATGCTTGAATTATTGCCAAAAAAAATAAAAAACACTCGAAAATTTGAGTGTTTTTTGAGTTTTTTATGTGAAATTTTAAGTTTTTTTTAAAAAACGAGCAAATATACAATAAAGCCAATCAATGCCAAAGAAGCAAGAAGCCCCATTACACAAAGCACAATTTTGCCTCTTGTGCCATTTCTTGGTTTTCTTTCTTTTTCAACTTTCTCTTCTCTGTTTCTTTCTTGCTTTTCAGGCTTAACCCCTTTTTCTTTTTGCTTCTTTTCCTTTTTCGCTTTTTTTGAAGGAATATCTTCATCCTGAATTGGCCTTACCAAGTCATAATTTTGATTTGGTTGTTGTGGCGTGGTGTTTTCAAGATTTTCTTTCTGCAATTCTTTTGGTGGTGGTGGAATAAAGACCATAATCCCCTCCTATATATGGTATTTTACTATATTATAAGAAAATTTCAAAATGAAATTAACTATTTTTCCAAATTGTTTCAACATATTCGCTTTCAACAGTTTCAACCACAAAAGTCAATATATATTTTTCATTGCTGACAAAACTCCCGTCTTTTGGCGTTTTAACATAGTTGCAAAAAGTAATTTTGTTTCCACCTTGCAAATCCTCATCAAAATAATAATAGCCATCTTCTTTTTTTTCGAAATGAGAGGTTGTAATGAAATCAAATTGGGAGTTTGTTCCAAAAACTTGTGTTTTAACGCGAACTTTTAAAGTGGAGTTTAAATCCTCACTGCTTATTTGAACAATTTGCGGAATGTTCTCGTCCGGCAAAAATGAGCCGTCAAAAGTCATGGAAACAACACTTGTTTCGTTTGGTTTCACGCCTATTGTCACATTATCACCCACCACTAAATCTGCATTTGAAGAAAGATAAGTTGCTGACGACAAATAGCCCGTCAACCCCAAAATAACAGATGTGATAAGCAATATGCTTAAAATAACCACACCAAAAGTTAAAGCAACCTCTTTTTTAGTCATACAATTAGTTTTTTGATATGACAAAAATTTATTCTTTTACTTCCAATTTTTTTGTTTTTTTACGCCTACGTGTGCGCTCCTGCCTGAAATTTTCAATTTGCGTTCGCCTAAATTCCTGGCTTTCTGCCCTAAGTTGCAAGCGCTTTTTCACCCATTTATATTTTCTGTTTCCATAAATGGTGTCATACGAAATGATGCCAATACCCTGCAAGAGATAATAATAATAAGAACAGAAACGCCACACAATAAGCGCCCAGAATGTTGCACCACCCAAATATTGCTGGAACAAAAGAGTGAAGGTGATTTCGTTCATGCCCGTTCCGCCTGGAAGAGGAATGAAACTTGCAGCAAGTTCAATCAACGCTGTGTAAATAAAGAAATCGCCATAATTTCCAATGAAGTTTGCATTGTGCGCATATGGGAAACTCAAATATATAAAGTATGGAATTGTGTATAGGCAAACTGTTCTAAGTGCGTGCAAAACGATTTGAAAAACAATTTCAAATTTGGAGCGGCTGTATTCTTTCATAATGTTTTGGTAATCTTCAACAACACCCATAACTTTTGCGTAGGACTTTTCATAATCTTTGATAATTCTCATTTTAACACAAAGTTTAAGTCCCCAAGCCACCAAACCTTTTCCCAACTTTTTTGAAAGAGAAACAAACAGAATTGCAGCAATCATGAGAATTGCCAAAATGAAACCAATAATACTTGTTGTTGAAACAAACGCTGACATTCCATTGGTTAAACTTAGCACAAGACAAGTGCCTGCAATAATAACCCAAGTTATATTTTGAAAAACAAGTTTTGCGATTGGAATTGAAAGGGCTGTTGAAGCAGGCACATCCCTACTTGTGAGATATGTTGCCATAAAGGCTTGTCCGCCAGATGCCAATGGCGTGATAGCATCATAATATCTTGAAGTTGCCATTGACTTAAAAGACAACGCCCATCTTGAACGCATAGTTTTTTTGTATATCATGTGGTGCACGGATGTTATGTCCAATATTTGAATTGCAAGCAGCATCAATAAGCATGCAAAAATATAGAAAAAGTCTATGCCTGCAAAATACAGCGGCGAAAAATCATCGGTGGTGTAGATGTTCCAAAGCAAAATTGCAACAACCAAAACGATGTTAAAGATGAAAAATATTATGCTTCTAATACGTTTTTTCTTTTCGCCAGACTTGGATTTTGAAACTTCTTTGTTGGCCTCTTCCAATTTTTCTTCAACTTTTTTCTCTTCTTCGTCTGACAACTTTTGATTTTGAATTGATTCAAATTTGGCTTTTCGCTTTGCCTTATATGCGTTTATTTTACGTGAAAAAAAAGACTGCTTCTTTGCAGGCACATTTTCCTCTAACTGCAAATCTTTTTCTTCATTATTGTCCATGAAAGTATTTTATCAAAAAAAATAACCCTTGTCAAACAAACAAGAGTTATTTTGTTAACTATTAAGCATCAAGTTCATCACCGTCAATGTGAATCGATTCCACAATGCATCTTTCAGCATTGTTTTTGTCTTTCAACGCCTCAATATCAAGATTCTGGAACACAGAGAAATTGTCAGAATAATTGGAAAGAAGTTCATCATACAAAACATCAAAATAAGTTTTGTCTGAGAACAGACTTGTTCTCTTTTGACGAAGTTTGTATATGAATTCCAATTTATAGTCTTCTGTAACCACGCCCTCAACAACTTCTTTGTCTTTTATGTTAAATTTTCCGTTTGAAAGTTCAACAAATGGCTCAACTTCGCCGGCATAGAAGAAGATATAATATCCATCGTCAACTTTCACAAGTTTGGTTGTTCCAATTTGTGGATTTGACTTGTAAAGTTCTTTGATTGCGTTTTTCACATTTTCATTTGAGCTGAAAGTGGAGTTTGCAAGCACAGTGTTGGTGTCAGAGTTAAAGCCAAAAACAATGTCATAGTCAGCATTTTTGCTTGTGTCGTCATCACTATATTTGAACACATAATCTCTAAACACAGCCGCTCTCTGCCTTGCAACAAGGTCATTATATTTGCTAACCCATTCTTCAAATGCTTGTTGCTTTTTTTGCTCGTCTTCTCTGTCTGTTAAAGCAAGTTCTGACAACGCCTCATCTTGTTCATCCCCAGTCATTTCGGCAACTGATTTAAACTTTATGTTTTCAATTTTTGTTTCAAGTTCTCTTTGCAAATCCAAAACATTGGCTTTTAAGTTTGTCCTGCCACCGTTTCCTGTCACTTTGCCATCGACATCAACGCTTACATCTCTTTGAGTTGCCAAAACATTATCAAAAATCTCGTCTATGCTAAGTTTATCAAGAGGGTTTCCGCTTTTGTTTGCTTCGTCAATAATTTTTTGTTGGCTTGCTGACAAGTTCACTTTGATTGCAGAAACATAGAAATAATTTTCGTTGTTTGTTTTCAAGAAGTAGTCAACATCTTTTGTGCTGTTTAAAATTGCATCGGAATATGTTGAAGGATTTTGACTGTAAGAGAGATAATCCGCCTCAATTTTTTCTTTGTAGTAATTTATAACATCGTCAATTTGAATATTCGAATGGTTGTCGTCTCTGTGTTGCGCAGCGTTGAAAATTTCAGTATATTTTTCAACAAGATAATTGTTTTTCAAAATGTCATAAACTCTTTGAATTTCAAATTTAAGCCACTCAGCATCTGTTTTGTAATTCATATAAGAAAAGTTTCTTTCAATGATGTCAACATATTGGCTAACTGCACTTTTCCAATCGCGAACAGAACGGTCTTTTGTGTCCTCGCCCATAGCATTGTAAAGAGCATTGAAAAGTTCTGTTTTGAAGTCGTAGTCTTTGCTTTCAAAGTCATACACATATTCCTTGCCATCTTTTTCAAGAACTTTCAAATTCTCAGGGTCATTTCTTATGGTCAAAGTTACATCTTTATTCTTAATAATTCCATTTTCAAAATATACACTTGAAACATATTTATTGTAAACAACACCCTCTTCGGTGGTTTCATCTTCTTCGTTTTCGTCAATCTCAAAATCCACAATTTCAAAATATAATTCTTCAATATTGTCAAAAAGCGAACTTCTTGTTTGCTCCCAAAGATAAGATTTTTCGTTGTCGTTCAGCAATGGCTGGTCATTTGTTGGGTCTTCATCGTTGTTCAAATCCAAATCTTTATAATAATTTTTAACTGCTTTAATTGTTATGTGTTGGTCTATAACTGTGTTTAAAGTTTGCTTAATTGCTCCGCTGTAACCATTTTCTTCATCGTTGTAGTTGTAGCCATAACTAGAATATGCCAAGAGCAGTTCTCTCTTGTCTATATTATCTTTTTCACCATCTGAATATGTGATTGTTGCAACAATGGCATCTTGATAGGATTTTTCATCTATCTCAACCAAAGAACATCCAGCAAAAACTGAAACGCACAAGCACAAAACAAGTAAAATTGAGAGTATTTTCTTTTTCATTTCATCTCCAAGTAGTTTTAACTTTGTTATTTTAACATAAAATAAGTTAAAATACAAGTAAAACCAAGCAATTTTTTTAAACTTTTTCTGCTTTGGTGAACATATCAATCAAAGAATTGACTTTGTCAATCACTTTTCCTGATATTTCCAGTTTTAGAATAGGAAAATCTTCAAATTTTAACCGCGCATTATAAAATTTGCTAACATTCGACAAACTTTGAGGGATTATCTGCTCAGTTTTGTAAAAATAAATGGATGTTTCATTTTGATTTATCTTAATTTTTTGCACATCAAAACGCTTGGCAAGATTTTTCAAAAAGGCAATTTTGCAAAGATTTTCAACTGCTGGCGGAAGGTCTCCATTGCTGCTTTGAAGTTCGTCAACAACAGTGTCATATTGCTGTTTTGAGGAAATTTTGCTTATCTTATCATAGAACACAATCCTCTCCTCCTGAGAAGAAATGTAGTCCTCCGAAATATAGGCATCAAGCACAAGTTCCATCTTAATTTCTTTGTCGTTTTCCGTCTTCTGCCCAGCAACTTCCCGCGTGACTTCGTCAAGCAATCTAACATACATGTCATAGCCAACTTTTTGCATGTGTCCATGCTGTTCTTTTCCCAAAATGTTGCCCGCCCCACGAATTTCAAGGTCTCGCATGGCAATTTTAAAGCCGCTTCCAAGTTCTCTAAACTCTTTTATGGCATCAAGCCTTTTGTAAGCCTCTTCGGTTAGCACTTTGCCGCCATTGTAAGTTAAATATGCATAGGCAAGTTTGTCAGACCTGCCAATTCTGCCTCTTATTTGATAAAGTTGGCTAAGCCCCAACATATCGCAATCCACAACAAAAAGAGTGTTGAGTGCCGGCAAATCTATTCCATTTTCAATCAAAGTTGTGGAGATGAAAAGATTGAATTTCCCGTCATAAAGGTCGTTTATCACGCGAGAGAGTTCTTTTTCCTCCATTTGCCCATGTGCAACGCCAATCTTTGCCTTTGGCAAAAGTTCTGCAACGTGGTGAGCAAATTCATAAATTTGTGCAACCTTATTAAACAGCACAAGTGCTTTTCCATTTCTTGAAATTTCCCGCGAGCAAACATCACAAAGAAGTTCGTCACTGTAAGGCGAAACGTATGTTTGAATTGGAAGTCGGTCACGCGGCGGAGTTGCAATCACGCTTATGTCCCTAATCCCAGAAAGAGACATGTGCAAAGTTCTTGGAATTGGCGTGGCAGAAAGCGTTAAAACATCCACATCTGTTTTCATTTTTTTGATTTTTTCTTTGTCCTTAACTCCAAATCTTTGCTCCTCATCAAGCACCAAAAGCCCCAAATCTTTAAACACAAGTTTTTCGTTCAAAATTTTGTGAGTTCCAATCAAAATGTCAATTTTTCCTTCGGCAAGACGCTTATAAATGTCCGCTGTTTCCTTTGCTGTGCGAAAACGATTTAGCACTTCAATCCTAAGTCCAAAGCCATTCATACGGGAAAGGCACGAGCGATAATGTTGCTCTGAAAGAATTGTGGTTGGGCAAAGAAATGCCACTTGTTTTCCGTTGTAAACTGCCTTAAAAATGGCACGAAACGCCACTTCTGTTTTTCCAAAGCCAACATCGCCGCAAATAAGTCTGTCCATAATTCTTGGGCTTTCCATATCTTTGTCAACATCGCTGATTGCAAGGGCTTGATCGGGCGTAAGTTCAAACTCAAATTTGTCAGCAAATTGATTTTCAAGTTCATCATCTCGCACAAAGGTGAAGCCCACACTGTCCTTTCTTTCTTTATAAATTTTGGCAAGTGTTATTGCAACCTCTTTCAAATCCGCCTTAACACGCTGTTTTAACTTTTGCCACTCCGAACTGCCAAGTGCGTTAAGTTTTGGATTTTCTCCGCCGATGTAAGCGGAAAGCAAATTGGCCTGCTCAGAAGGAAGATACAAAAGCGCGCCATTTTTGTATTCAATCACAAAATAGTCTTTTTCAAAATGCGACAGTTGCATTCTCACAATATCCTTGCAGCGCCCCACACCATAAAAAGAATGCACAACAAAATCGCCCACTTTTGGAAGATAGGAGAAATTTTGTTTTCCCTGACGATACTCCACTTTTTTGCTTTTATACATGTCGTCAGTGCCAATGCCAACAATGCCTTCTTCAAAGAAACTGAATGAATATGGAAAATAATCTCTCAAAACAAAGATGTTAACTTTTTTGTCAAGAACGCCGTTAAATTCTTTGAAAGAGAAATTGTTGGTTGTTAAAAATTCTTTTAAAATTTCAAAGTAGTCGCCGCCAAACAAAAAAACATTTATTCCGCCTTTGCCAAACATAACAAGGTCGTTTTTCAGTTCCATAAAATCGGTGACATAACTTTTTTGGCCAATGGTTTTGTTTTCAAAAGATGTTTCTTTTGTGTTTGTGAAAATTATGCAATTTGACAAGTTTGTTTCTTTAAAATTCAAAAACAAATCATCTCTTGTCCACGAAAGTTCATTTCTGGACTTTGCCAAAATGTCACATTCGTTTTCAATTTTAATTGGCTCATCAACAAAAATTTTTGCATCCAAATCAAAAACAGAATTTGCTCCAATTTTCAAAAAAATAGGAAAAACATCAATTTTTTCAAGATTTTTTTGCGTTTTCATCGTTAAAAAATCAAAATTTATGATTTTTTCAATTTCTTCATCAAAAAATTCAAGTCTGGTTGGATAGTCATCACCGCTCAAAAAAATGTCCACCACATCGCCGCGAACAGAAAACTGTCCTGCCGCTGAAACATAGTCCACCCTCTCATATCCAAACTCAGAAAGTGCACGGGAAAGGTTTTCAAGGCTCACCTCTTGCCCCACCGCAAAACTTTTGTGTTGTTTTAAAAATTCCAAATCAAATTTGGTTGTAAGTGATGATGGCAAAAAAATCAGCCCAGAAATTTTCTTTTGTAAAAAGTTTGAAATTGAGTTTGCAAAGTGGAACAAATTAACATCATGCTCGTCCTCATTTTCTCTGCCGCAAGAAATGATTTCAAGTTTTTTACCTGCCGCCTCCAAGCCGCGTTTCAACTTGCTTGCAGAAACAAAATCGCCACAAACATAAACAAACGCATCCTCTTGTGCAATCGTCAAAACTTTCTCACCAACAAAAAAGCCCCCAAGTTCTTCACTTTGAGGCAAAAACTGTTTAAGAAAATCCAAAAACGCCTTCATTAAAAAAATCTCTCTTTAATTTGTGCCACAGCACTTTCTATTATTGGTTTAAATTGCTCTTCGTCATATTTGGACAAAACAAAATCGGCAAGGTCCTTTGTGACATCTCTTCCAATTCCAACCTTAATTCTTTCAAAATCTTGTCCAATATAACTTACAATACTCCTCAGCCCATTGTGCGTGCCAGCAGAGCCGCGCTCGCGATAGCGGATGTTCCCTTTTGGCAAATCAATATCATCCACAATAACAACAATTCTTGCATCTGCAAATTTTTGTTTAACAAGCACAACACTTTCGCCGCTGTTGTTCATATAGGTTTGAGGCTTAACCAGCAAAACCTTTTCACCATTCACCATCCCCTGCCCAACAAGCGCTTTAAATTTATTTTGTGTGAACTTGATGCCAAATTCTTGCGACAAAGCATCCACAACATCAAAGCCAATGTTGTGATATGTGTGCGCATATTCGGCAGTAGGATTTCCAAGCCCAACAAAAATCAACATAAATTCCCCTTATTTTTTAATCAATTTTTCAAAAGGTCCAACAGTTTTCCCTTTTTCAATTTTGCTGTCCTCAACAAAACTTTGTCGCAAAATTGCTCCGTCACAAACAATGGAATTTGAAATAAAGTTTCCACTTTCAAGCACAACCCCTTTGCCAATAAATGTTTCGCCTTTCAAAACATTGTTTGGATATATGATTGTGTCTGGCTCAATTTCAACATCAGCATCAATAAAAATTGTGTTTTCTCCAAAAAGTGTAACTCCGTTTTGCTTGTGATAATCCAAAATTCTTTTGTTTATAACTTTAAACGCCCAAGAGGCTTTTTGCGCATTGTCAATGATTGTGAAGCCTTCTTTGTCAAATTCCTCAACTGTGGAAGAGAGAAGCATTTTGGCAGTTCTCAAATATTCACTCCTGAAAACATAACCCCTCGAAAGCCTTAAAACATTCATTCTTCTCTTTGAAAAATAAGTCATAATGTCCAAGAATGTGGATTTTTTAAGAAGCGGCGTGTCACTGTAAAACACCGCAACAAAATTAAACTTTTCAGCAAATGGTCGAAGTTTGTCCAAAAGTTCCTCTTCACTTGGCTCATCAATCACTTTTTGCTGACAGCCCGAAGTTGCCAAAGCCACCCAGTCAAGCAGGCTTTTGCCGGAAATTTTAAAGTCACTTTTAAGGCCATTTTTTGCCCGAACAAGCACAACAAGAGTTTCTTTTGCAACCCATTCATAGTTTTGCAAAAGAGGCTCTTTTTCGTTCAAAAAGTCAAAATTAAGTTGATTTTGTTGTGGTTTAACACCAATTTCTTCTTCAATAATCATGAAAATATTATATTATTTTTTGCCAAACTTGTCAACAAACAAACAATATTTAAAAAATTATATTAAAACATTTTTAAAATTTGCCTTATTATGATAAAATAATGATATGAAAAGAGTGTCAAAGTTTTTCTCTTTTGCTTTGATTGGTTTGTTCCTGTGCATCTGCATGATGCCAAGTTTATTTGTTGCAAAAATTGATTATGCAAGTGCCGATGCCGCTGAAAATGAGCAAGAACCCGCTCCTGAAACAACAATAGACCCAATTTCAGATGAATTTTTCACTTGGGCAATTCAAACCACTCCAAGAGAAAACAAGGTTGTCAGCATTGAAAAAAGAGAAATCACCGACAACGCAGGGACAGCAAGGCAATACATCTGCCTAAAATGGGAAGAAGTTGAAGCATTGAGATTTATATTCAACTTTTCAAACACAAAACCAAATTTAAGATTTGGACAATTTTCTTTAACAGAAATTTACACCACAACAGACGATATGCAAACTCCACTTGCACCAATGCCAAACAAAAACGAGCCAACCAGCACAAGTTTATTCTTAAACTTGCAAATTGACGAAAATGCAGCAAATTACACTTTCAACTATTATGTGGACAGCACCTACGCTGTTGACAAAACCGAAACAAGAAGTGCCGGCAAAGATTTTGGCTTATACAAATTTGTTTTGTCCTATGACTATTACATCCCCACCTCAGCAGACCCTATTGGTCAAAACACGCAAAGGCAACTTGAATGTTATATTGCCATTTTGCCAACTGAAATCACCGAAGAATTAAAATATGAAATTGCGAGGCGTGACTTGCAAATCATTTACAGCGTCACCAACGAACGCTTGATGAACAAATTTGTGTTGTGGCTTTCAAATGACGATGTTTTGGCATATGTAAATCCAAGATATATAAAATGGAGCGTGACTGGACGTGATTCCAAAAACTATCCATACGTTTTGGATGACAACCAAAGAGGTGATGGTGGGCAAAAAACCGTGTATGACGCCTCGCCCGTTCCACCTTATGGCAGAAATTTTGAATTTGACAGTCAAGGCATTGAGGGGCATTGGGATATAACTTGCGAAATAGTGGATGTGAATGGTGAGGTCATTTTCACCAAAACCATAAAAAATCTTTCCACCTATCGCGTTGAAAAACCTTCCAATTTGTGGTGGATTTTGCTTATCATCTTTGGCTCATTGTTCTTAATTTTGGTTTTAATTTTGGCCATCTATTTCATAAGGAAAAAGCACGGCACTGTTTGGTGAAATTTGTTTGCTTTAAAAAATTCATAAAAAATTTTCAGCAAAAAGCAAACAATTCTTTTTCATTTTCATAACTTGATAATGAGGGAGAAAAATATGTCAGCAGATGAAATTGTCAGGCTGATATCTTTGAGTTTTTCCCTTATCGTTTCGCTGGCAGGGCTGTTTGTTGCACTTATTAAAATGATTAAAAATAAAAAGTGGGATGACCTTAAACAAGAACTTTACAACCTTGTTTTAAAGGCAGAAGAAACAGAAAACTTGTCCAGCACCGAAAAGAAAAGTGCTGTGCTTTCGTGGGCAGAAGATTTTTGCAAAACGCAAGGCATAACCTTTGATGCAGAAAAAGTTGAGAGCATTATTGATACTTTGGAAGCACTGATTTTAAAGGGTCAAAACACCTCAAAAAGTGACAACAAAGATATCAGCAATAAAAAACAAGAGAGCGATTAAACATCACTCTTTTTGTTATTTTATTCAAATTTTTTTGAAGTTTTTTTACAAAAATTTTGTTCAAAGACATAAAAAGAAGCCAAAATATCATTCAACTTTTTTAAGTTGCTCAACGGCATCTTTTCTGTTTTTTGCAGTGTAAACAAATTTGCCACTAACCAAAATATCTGCCCCAAGTTCAGCCAAGCGTTTTGCGTTTTGTGCGTTAACCCCACCATCAAACTCAATCTTAAAGTTCAAGTTGTTTTGCGTGCGGAAATCATCAATCTCTTTCACTCTGTCAAACATTTCCTCTTTTGCCGCTTGTCCGCTTGCACCAGGCTCAACGCCCATAATCAAAATTACATCACAATTAAAAGCAAAGGATCGAACGTCTTTAAAAGGTGTTCCTGGTTTAAAGGAAATTCCCGCCAGCACTCCATTTTGCTTAATGAAATTTATAACATTCACCAAATCTTGCTTGTTTTCAAACGCCTCATAATGCACTGTAATAATGTTTGCCCCCGCATCAATATATTTGACAATATCTGTGGTTGGCTCATTCACCATCAAGTGAACATCAAGCAAAATTATGCTGTTTCGGTTTATCGTCTTGATTAAGCCATAATCATAGTTGTTTTTGGAAACAAAGTTTTCGTTCATAACATCACAATGCAAAAAATCTGCCACGCCCTGCATTTGCTTGGCATATTCCACAATGTTTTGATAATCACTTATCGGGTCGGTTGAAACTGAAACATCCACACACCTTCTCATACACACCTCTAAACAAATTTATTTTAGCAAATTTGAAATGTTTTTCAAAATCTTTTAATATCTTTTCAAATTTTTTAAATTGTCATAAAGTTTAAGATAATTTTCATAGCGCTCTTTTGCAATCAGCCCATTTTCAACCGCATTTTGCACGCCGCAAAACTCTTTGCCACCTTTATGAACGCAAGTTTTATATTTGCACTTATCAGCAAACTGCAAAAATTCCGGATAATAATTTTTAAGTTCCCTTTCGTCAATTTTCAGCAAACTTTCATCCAATTTAGAAAAGCCGGCAGTGTCGGCAAGATATTTGTTCTTTCCAAATTTGTATAACTCCACTGTTCGCGTGGTTTGTTTTCCTCTTTGCACTTTTTTGCTGAATGTGTCAACCCTTGTTACAGTTTCTTTTTTCAGCGCATTTATAATTGAAGATTTTCCAACTGCGCTTTGCCCAGCAAGCACGCAAACGCCTTTAATTTCTTTGATTAAAATCTCAACGCTTTCATCAAAAGTGCAAAAAACATGCGTTTTTATCACTTTTTTGTAGATTTTTTCAATGTTTTTGCAAGTTTTTTCATCTAAATCAAATTTATTGATGCACAAAATTGGCTTGATATTATTCAAAAAACAAAACACAATCAGTTTGTCCACAAGAAGCAAATCCGGCTTTGGAATTGGTGCAACAGTGATGAACATTTTGTCAATGCCAGCAACTGGCGGACGAATGATGATGTTCTTTCTGGGCTGAACTTTGCTTATGGAATTTGTTTCATCAATCAAAACTCTGTCGCCCACAAAAATTCCATCTTTTTTCAAGTTTCTTGCACCAACTTCAAGAATTTTTCCATCTTCAAATTCAACAGTAAACAAACTTGATTGTTTTTTTAACACAAGTGCCTCAGTCATTGCCACCTCCAACTCTGTTCCTAAGTTGACCGCAAGCCCCCTCAATGTCCTCGCCCATCGTTCGCCTTACAGTTGCAGATATTCCAAGTGTTTCTAGTTCTTCTGCAATCTTATATGCCTTTTTCCTGCTTGTTCCAATCAACTTTTTCTCTTTAACAGAATTGAGCGGAATTAAATTCACATGGCAAGTTTTCCCTTTTAGAACTTTTGCAAGTTCTTTTATTTGCTCTTGCCCGTCATTCACCCCGTCAATCAAAGAATATTCAAAACAAATTCGCCTTCCCGTTTTGTTGAAATAATAGTCACATGCACGCAAAATTTCTTCAATTTTATATGCGTTGGCGATTGGCATAATTGTTTTTCGCAAGTTGTCATTTGGGGCGTGCAAAGAAATTGTAAGCGTCACCGAAAAGCCGTCATCTGCAAGTTTGTATATGTTTGGCACAAGCCCGCATGTTGAAAGAGAAATGTTTCTCTGGCTGATGTTCAATCCCTCCTCCGCCGAAACAAGTTTCAAAAATTTGGTCACATTGTCATAATTATCCAAAGGCTCGCCGCACCCCATAAGCACGATGTTTGTTATTTTTCTTTTCTTTAAGGTTGCCCCCAAACTTGCATTAAAAAACAAAACTTGCGCCAAAATTTCACCTGGCGAAAGATTTCTTTTTAAGCCATTTAAGGTTGATGCACAAAACTTGCAACCCATTCTGCATCCAACCTGAGTGGAAACACAAACAGTGTAACCATATTTATATTTCAGCAGCACACTTTCAACAATGCTGCCATCCGCAAATTTTATTGCAACCTTTTCTGTTTCGTCTTTACTTTTAAGATGTGCCACAATTTCATAAAAAAGATAGTCTTTTTCCACTTTTTCTTTGAAATTTTGGGGCAAATTTGATATTTTTTCCAAATCTTTAAAAAGATAAGCCGCCTCAAAAAGTTGTTTGGCGCGATATTTTGGCTCGCCCAAACTTAAAACATATTCTTGCATTTCAGAAAAAGCCATGTCCAAAATCATGCGTCCACCGCCTGACTTTTAAAATGAAAACCGTTCAAAAAACTTCTTGCATCCAAAACTTTTCCGCCTGGTGCTTGACATTTCAAAATCTCAAACACGCCTTTTGAAGTTTGAATTAAAAATCTCTTTTTGTCCGGAATAATTGCTCCCACTTTAAGCCCACTTTCTTCAACTATTGCCCTTGCGCTGTAAACTTTAATTCGCTCTCCGCCAATAAAGAAAAAGCATACGGGCGCTTCACAAAAAGCACGCACTCTGTTCACTAATTCTGTTGCGCTCTGTGAAAAATCCAATGCCCCGTCTTCCTTTTGTATAA
>CANRMV010000009.1 GCA_947631875.1 uncultured Clostridia bacterium | reverse complement strand
TCTTTCTTTGTCTTTAAAGCCTCAAACTTTTCTTTTGCAATTTCTTCATAACTCATTGTTTTGCACTTGTCCTTTTCAAATATTCGTTTATAAATTCTTGAATGTTTCCATTCATAACCGATTGCACATCACTGTCCTCAAAATTGGTTCTGTGGTCCTTAACCAAAGTGTATGGGCAAAAAACATAAGAACGAATTTGGCTACCCCACTCAATTTTTTTGACATCACCGCGAATTGATGCCAACTTTTCAAGTTCTTCCAACTCTTGCTTTTCAACAAGTTTTGAATAGAGCATTTTCATTGCCGTTTCACGATTTTGCACCTGTGAGCGCTCCGTTTGGCATGCCACAATAATTCCACTTGGAATATGCGTTATTCTAATTGCAGACTCCGTTTTGTTAACGTGTTGCCCTCCCGCACCCGAACTGCGATAGGTGTCAATTTTCAAATCCTCTGGGCGAATGACAATGTCTGGCGCTTCTTCAATTTCAGGCATAACTTCCACGCTTGCAAAACTTGTGTGCCTTCTTGCATTGGCATCAAAAGGGGAAATTCTCACAAGCCTATGCACGCCTTTTTCCGCTTTCAAATAGCCATAAGCATATTCGCCAGAAACAAGATAGGAAATGGATTTTATTCCGGCATCTTCGCCGTCCAAAACATCCAAAACCTTCAATTTAAAGCCACTTTTTTCTGCATACATGGAATACATCCTAAAAAGCATATCAGTCCAATCTTGCGCCTCTGTTCCGCCTGCACCAGCATGCAAAGTCATGATGGCATTATAGTTGTCATATTTTCCCGAAAGCAAAGTTTCAAGTTTTGCGCTTTCAATTTCTTTTTCAAGTTTAAGCAGCGTTTCATTCAATTCGTCAAAAATCGATTGGTCGTCAACCTCTTCCAAAAGTTCAACGCTCACCTCACAATTATCAATCATGCTGCCCAAAGCCTTAATTTTGTCCAATTTATATTCGCAAAGTTTCATTTCTCTGCCAATTTTGGAAACTCTTTTTGCATCACTAAAAAATCCATCTGAAAGTTGGATTTGTTTATATTCTTCAAGTTTTTTCTCTGTTCCAATCGGGTCAAAGACACTCCTTAATAAAGGAAAAATCCGCTTTCAAACGCCCCAATTTTTCTTTTTGAACATCAACAATCATAAAATCTCCTTAAAAACACATTAAAATATATCACAAACACAAAAAAAAGTAAAGTGATAAGCCACAATTAAAGAAAAACAAGCCGTTCGGCCTGTCAATCTTCAACTTTTTCAATAACTTCTGCCATATGTGCTTTTTTGAACTCTTCGTCTTGCTTGATAAGCGCCTTTTCCAAAAAGATTAAACTCAGTCCATACATGCAATAGAAACCACACACAATGCCAAGCACAATCTTTAAGAACAAGGTTCCTCCGCCCATCATGCCATCCAAAACGCCAGAGACCAAAAGCAAACATGACGACAAAATTCTGCCTGCACCAAGCCAAAATTCTGTGACAGCAGTGTTTTCAAGAATATGTGAATGCATTGAAAGCACCCTAATCACACCCGACCTTCTGCTGTCAGAAACAGACATCAAAATAACATTCAAAATAACATAAACCGCATAGAAAATAATAATTGTAATTTCATTTGTTGCGGCAAGAATGCCAATAATGGTGCAAGTTACAAGCGTCACAGTGCCACCAATGAACCATTTTGAGCGTTTTTTACGATAGAATTTAAGATAGAACATCATGGTAATCAAAGAAATTGCCGTGAAAATGGATTGATACATACCAAGTGAAGAGTTTGACCCAACATTTGTTATGACAAGAATGGTGATTAAAGTTGTGAAGCAGTCATAAGAAGCCCCTCTAAAAAATGCTTGCAAATAAACAAGCCACAGAGGTTTCACTTTTTCCTTTTCTTTAACAATTTGTTTTGAAAAACTCAAAAGGTGGAAATCCAATTTATATGTTTTTTTAGGCTTTATCAAGAACGAGAACACAATAAGAAGAGCCGAAACAACAAACATTATGTAAGTGACTATTGAAAAATCGATATCGGCAATGTAACCCAAGCAAATTGGGAAGATTATGTAAACAAGTTGAAACATAATTTTCTTAACTGCAAAGAATTTTGTTTGATATTTGCTGCTTATAACTTCTGATGTTAAGTTGTGATACCCAGCGGAAAAAAATCCCCAAGCCAAGCCATAAACAGAGGCAATGAGCGGAATGAAAGTTATGATGTTGTCTTGCAAGAAGTAAACCAGCAAAACCACAGCGGCAAGCAAGCAAGAGCCAATCGAAACAAAAATGCTTTTGTTGATTTTCTTTAAAAAATAGCCTGTCCAGGAGTAACACAAAATGATGACCAAATAATCAATAGCGTAAAAAAGGCCAATGCTCACAATGTTGTGTGAAAGTTGAATTTGATCAACCGCACCATCCATTATATTAAATCTTAAAACTTTTGAGATGAAGAACAAGTCAATAAAAATGCAAATGACCGCTTGCAAACAGTCACAGGCAACAATCGAAATTCCACTTAAATCAAAGAGTTTGCTTTTTTTCATTTTTCTTTTCTCCTGTGGGCAATTCTAAGCAACCATTTTGTAATTTCCGTATATGGAATAATAAGTAGTGCAGCACCAATCACCATCAGCCATTGCCACCAATTTATTTGTGTTATTCCCATAGCATTTTGAAGTGGAGCAATAGGCAAAATCACAACAAGAACTGTTAAAATTAGAGATGCCAAAAAACTTATATTCAACAGTTTGTTGTCAAAAGGATTTGATTTGAATATAGATTGCGTTTGGCTTTTAAGATTGAAGCAATGCAAAAGTTCGGTTATGCAAACAAACAAGAAGCAAATTGTTGTGTATTCCAAATGATTTAAGTGAAGAGCATATCGGCAAATTGAATAAAGAGTGAGTGTTGCGGCGGCAACCCAAAGCCCAGAGCAGAAAATATTGAAGCCCGCATCACCCCTAAACAAACTTCCGTTGTTTTTGATAGGTTTTCGTTTCATAATATTCTTTTCCGCTTTTTCAAACCCGAGTGCCAAGCCAACGAATGTGTCAGACACAAAATTTATCCAAAGAATTAGCGCAGGTGTGAAGAAATTTGAATCTCTAAACACAATCACAATAACGCTCATAAAGAAGAGTTCTGCCATAGATGTTCCCAGCAAGAACATCAAAATTTTCAATATGGTGTCATAAATTCGTCTGCCCTCTTTAACCGCCCCAACAATGGTTGCAAAGTTATCGTCCGTCAAAATCATATCGGCAGCCTCTTTGGTGACATCAGTTCCTGTTATTCCCATTCCAACGCCAATGTCCGCCGATTTGATGCTTGGGGCATCATTAACGCCATCGCCCGTCATGGCAACAATCTTGTCATTTGCTTTAAGTGCTTTCACAATTCTAACCTTATGTTCTGGGCTGACACGCGCATAAACTTGATAGTTATTCACAAGTTTAACAAACTTCTCATCTGGAATTTCATCAAGTTCTTTTCCGGTGATAACATGTTCTTGACTGCTGCAAATTCCAAGTTCTTTGGCAATCGCAAAAGCGGTGTCTTTATGGTCACCTGTAATCATAATTGTGGTTATTCCAGCCTGCTTGCATGTTTTGATTGCATCCTTAACTTCCTCTCTTGGAGGGTCAATCATGCCAACAAGCCCCAAAAAGATTAGGTCATTTTCGGTGTTTTCGCTTGTTGGTTTTCCGATTTTTTCAACAGTTTTGTAGGCAAAGCCCAAGCATCTAAGCGCAAAAGATGCAAATTCGGCATTTTTCTTTAATATGTTCTCTTTGTCAGCATCGGTGATTTTTCTAATTTTTCCGTTTTCTAAAACGCGTGAGCAACGATTTAAGATGTTGTCAACCGCCCCTTTTGTGTAAACAACAGTTTTTTCGTCAACAGAATTAAAGGTTGTCATAAGTTTTCTGTCGCTGTCAAAAGGAATTTCGTTCACTCTTGGGAATTTCCCTTCAACATTTTCTTTGTTGAAGCCAAATTTGTAGCCATAATGCACAAGAGCAATCTCAGTTGGGTCTCCAATGCTTTCAAGTTTGTCGTTTTCAATTCTCACTTTGGTGTCATTACACAAAAGCATACACCTCATAAGTTCGGTGAGCGTTCTATCGTTTTCAAACTTCTCTTGATTTATTTTTTCAAGTTTATCCAAAGTCACAATGCTGTCAACAGCATTTTCGCCAGCAACATTTTCAAATTTTAAGTTGTTTATCTCTTCGCAATTTTCACCAAAATAAAAGATTTTTTGCACTGTCATTTTGTTGAGTGTCAATGTTCCTGTTTTGTCAGAACAAATAACCTCAGTGCTGCCAAGTGTTTCAACCGCTGGCAAAGTTTTAACAATGGCGCGTTGTTCGCTCATTCGCTTCACGCCAAGTGACAAAGTGACTGTGTTGCAGGCAGGAAGCCCCTCAGGGATTGCACAAACCGCGATTGCGGTGGCCATTGAAAATGCAGAGAAAATTCTTGACCAAATGTCACCATTTCCCATTCCACTTGCAATTTCAACAATAAACACAATAAAGCAAACCACAAGCACAATGATTGTCAATATGATGCTTGTTGATTTCAATCTTTTTGTTAAAGGCGTTGTGGTTTCGTCCATCTCAGAAAGTGCGGAGGCAATTTTTCCCATTTCGGTGTTCATGCCTGTTTCAACAACCACGCCTTTGCCACGTCCATATGTAACAACACTGCCCATAAATGCCATGTTCACGCGGTCACCAAGCACAGAGTTTTCGCCAAGCACACACAAGCAATCTTTCTCAACTGCCACACTTTCGCCCGTCAAAGCGCTTTCTTCAATTTTTAGGGAGTTGCTTTCAAAAAGTCTCAAATCGGCCGGAACAATATCCCCCGCTTCAAGCACAACCACATCACCAACAACCAACTCTTCCGACTTAATTTTCAAAACTTTGTTGTTTCTTATAACTGTGCAATAAGGTTTTGTCATGTTTTTGAGGGCGTCCATCGCCTTTTCGCTTTTCCGCTCTTGCAAAAAACCTATAACAGCATTAAAGAGCACAACAATAAAAATTATTGCCGCATCAATAAATTCATTGACAGAATGTTGCACTGCCCCAATCACGATTGACACCACTGCGCTGACAATAAGCACGATAATCAAAATTTCTTTAAACTGCCCCAAAAATTGAAAGAACGCGCTTTTTTTCTTTTTTTCAACAAGAGCGTTTTTGCCATTCTTTTCAAGCCTTGTTTTGCTTTCCGCAACAGAAAGCCCTTCCGCACTTGTGTGCAGTTCTTCAAAAGTTTGTTCAATGGTTTTACTAAACGCCTTTTCCATATGATTTATTATATCAAACATAAGCCAATTTACAAAAGATTTTTGCCTTAAAAACAAAAATTTGTTAAAATATAATTGATTTTTTTATTTTAATATATTAATATAATTGTATGGAAGTTTCAAGAGATAAACAAATCAAATTTTATAAAGCAATGATTGATGAACTTGATGATGAAATGTTGAAAAACAATGATGTTTCAACGCAAGAAAAATATATGCAAACAAAACAGGCACTTTTAAGAAAATTAAGAAATTTGCGTGGATTATAACAAAAAACAATAAAAAACAATAAAAAAACCGCTTTTTTAAGCGGTTTTTCTGTTTTTATTGGTCATTTTCTTCGTTTTCAATTCTTTCAATTTCTTGTCTGTATTTTGCAATATCTGCTTTAAGTTCATCGTTACGAAGTTTCAAAACATTATACATTTTTTCAAGATATGGATATCTTTCTTCGTTTTTCTTCATAACTTCTTCGCAGTGTTGAACTGAAAGTTTAAGCCCATCCAAGAGGTCAAGATCCTCAGCAAGTTTTTTAGCCTTTTCTTCATCGATGTCTGCATAATTGTTCACACCATAAAGAATAACTTTTTGCTTAGCAACAAGTGCTTCTTTTCTTCTGAGTTTCTTTTCATCTTTTTCATGTGTGTGCCAAACTTTACGAAGTGGAATATATTCTTTCTTGCATTGTTTAAATTCTTTTTCTGTTACTCTAAGACGTTCCTCAGCAGCAGCAAGTCTTGCTTTGAGTTCTTCCAAAGTTAGGTTTTCAACAACAGTTTCAACTCTGGTTTCAACCTTAGGCTCTGCGTTTGCTTGTTGAGCAAGTGCTTGTTTTGCAGCTTCAAGTTCTCTAACCATTGCTTCATATCTTGCTTTTTCAGCATTAAGTGCTTCTCTTTCATCAGCCAAAGCGTCTGTTGTGCTTTCAACTTCTTCTTGCTCTTCCTCTTGTTCTTCTTCAACAGGAGCAACCTCTGGCTCAGCCTCTGCCTCTTCTGTTTCTTCGGTTTCCTCTTCTTGCTCCATATCTGCTTGCATTCTGCGAAGAATTTCTTGACGTCTTGCCTCCAAATATGCACGTCTTTCAAGTCTTTCTTGTTCTTGTGAGTCGTTTTCTGCTGCAACTTCTGCCTTTTCTTCTTCGGCTTTATCTTCATCAACCTCTTCAAGTTTGCTTTCGTCAATCAAGTTTTGTTCGTCCACAACAGGCTCAACTGTTTCAACAGGAGTTTCAACTTTTTCTGGAACTGCATCTATGCTGTAATCAACAACCACAACATGATCCTTCTTTGAGTTCTGTTCTTCCTTCTTTCCAAGATCTGGTGCTTCGCGTTTTTCACGTTTAGCAGGATTTTTTGTTCTGTTAACCATGTAAGAAACAACTTCCCACAAAAGGTAAAGAACAAGTGCGCCAGCAACAACAACACCAAGAATGATTAAGATGTTGAAAATCAAACTGCTTGTGCTATTTCCGCCATCATTGCCAACAACTGCATTTAAAAGAGATTTAAACATAGCAAATTACCTTCCTTTTTTGTTTTTTTCAAGTTTTTTTTGACTTTTTTTGTGCTTGAAAGTTTTCAAACAACTTCAAACTTTGGTGGAGACGGAGGGAATTGAACCCTCGTCCGAAAACAATCCAAAATATCTTTCTACACGTTTAGTTTATGCTTGAATTTCGTTTTTAATTAACCCATAAACAAGTTTTAAAAACTATTTCTTAAATTTTTTATGGCTGCAAGAACAACTCACCATAAAGTTTTTGCCTAAGTTCATGCCCAATCTTTAAATGGCAAGTTTAAAGGTGGACAGATTGAATAAATCAATCAGGTCGTTATTTCTTCAACTAGGCAGCAACCGCAAGTCTGTTGAAAGAAACAACATTGTCATTTTTGTCTGCGTTTATTTTCGCATTGTCCTGTTTAAGGTGTCGGGCACCCACCACGTGCTTTACATATTCTGCATATGTCCCCGTCGAAACCAAAATCGTCCCCGTTAGGTCAACCTTTGAAGGTCGCGCATTTGCTGCCTTTCCTTAATAGATTGCCTTTTGTCGTAAAGTTTTTTTCCTCTTGCAAGCCCAATTTCCACCTTCACCCTGTTTGATTTATTGAAATAAATCTTTGTGGCAACAATGGTGAAACCTTTTTCCTTAACCAGCCTTTCAAACTTTTGAATTTCACTTTTGTTTAAAAGCAATTTTCTTGTTCGCCTTTCATCTGGTTTGTAGGAAGAAGTTTTTTCGTAAGATTTGATGTAAGCATTTTTCAAGAACATTTCGCCGTTTTTAATGACAACAAAACTGTCTCTCAAACTTGCCCCGCCATCTCTCACCGACTTGACTTCACAACCTTCCAGCACAATTCCAGCCTCAACCAAGTCTGAAACGAAGAAATCAAAGAATGCCTTCTTATTGTTTGATATAACCTTCATTTCCTCTCCTATTATAACACCTTATTTTTCATTTTTCAATACCATTTTGCAAAAAAATCAAAAAATTTTAGATTTTTTTTGAATTTTTGCTTAAAAAACATTGTTTTTTGCGATTTTTTAAGTTAAACTCAACTACTCCGCAATCTTAAAATCAAGGTTTCGATTGCTCATATTAACATTTGTGAGCGTAACTTTAACTTTGTCACCAATCGAGAAAACATGAGCCGAGCCTTTAAGTTTAAGTTGTTTTTCCAAAAACAGATATGCGTCATCTGGCAAATCTTCGATTCTAACAAGCCCCTCAACAGTGTTGTCCAACGCCACAAAAATTCCAAAATTTGTAACTGATGAAATTGTTGCATCAAACTGTTGCCCAACTCTATCTTTCATAAGATATGCTTTCCAAAGGTCATCAACATCCCTTTCCGCCATATCCGCATTTCTTTCACACGCAGAAGATTGCATGGAAGCATCATAGGTGAAATCTTCAAGTTCTTCCATTCTGGTTTGCCCAAATTTTTTGCCATTATGAAGCCATTCTTTAATAATTCTGTGGATTGTCAAATCTGGATATCTTCTTATTGGTGATGTGAAATGGCAATAATCTGTGAGCGCCAAGCCAAAATGCCCCTTATCCTGATTTGCATAAACAGCCTTTTGCATAGAACGCAGCACCATTTTGTTTACAACATCTTTTGTGTTTGAATTTTCAACGCCATTTAAAATTTCTTGAAAATATGCAGGTTTCACATCGTCATCAGGAATTTTTGGAAATTTAACGCCAATTCCGCGTAAAAAGTCACAAACTGCAAGTATTTTTTCTCTTGTTGGCGCTTCATGCACACGATAAACAAAAGGAACTCCCCTCTTGTGGAAATGAGCGGCAATCGTTTCATTCGCCAAAACCATAAAATCCTCAATAAGTCTGTGCGCGCAATTTCTTTCTCTTCTTGTCAAATCAACAGCCATTCCGTTTTCGTCAAAAACAAATTGCACCTCTGGCAAATCCAAGTCAAGCGCACCGCGTTTAACAGTGTTTTTTTCAAGAATATCGCAAAGTTCACGCATTAAAATGAAGTTTTTTTGCAATTTTTTAGTTTTTTCATTCAATTTTGTGCCTGTGATTGCATCATAAACTTCGTCATAGGTGAGCCTTGCAACGCTTTTAATATAACTTTCACAAATGTTGTAATCCACAACTTTTCCTGAAAAATCCACCTTCATAATGCAAGAAAGTGTCAGCCTTTCAACACCTTCATTCAGCGAACAAATTCCATTGGAAAGTGATTTTGGAAGCATTGGAAGCACAGATGTTGGAAAATACACCGATGTGCCACGTTTATATGCCTCTTCGTCTATAACAGAATTTTGCTTAACATATTCGCCAACATCGGCAATATGCACACCAAGTTCATAAAATTTATCGAATTTCTTTATGCTGACTGCATCGTCTAAATCCTTTGCATCTGCTCCGTCAATCGTAAAAATTGTTTCTTTCGTGAGGTCAAGCCTGCCCTTCTTTTGCGCAGCCGAAACAGTTTTTGGCACATTTTTCTCTGCTTCAACAACGCTTTCTGGAAAAGTTTCAAACAAGTTGTGGTCTCTTATAATTGAAAGTTCCAACGCCTTAACATCATCTTGGAAACCCAAAATTTCGTTAACGCAACATTTCACCTTTCCTTTGTCGGTTCTAACGATTTTTGCTAAAACTTTTAAGTTTTTTTGCAATTTAAGCCCTGTTTTCATGATTGGAAGGTCAAAATTTATCTTATTGTTGTCTGGATTTAAGAAAAAGTTTCCGCCAACAATCTCAACTGTTCCAACAATGTTTTCAAGTTCTTTATAAATTGAAACAACCTCGCCATCTGCCCCGTCTTCATTTCTGGACAAAATTTTAACAATAACGCCCTCTCCGTCAAGTGCGCCAAAAGTTTTGTTTGCGCTTATGAAAACATCTTCTTTGAATCCGTCAACTTTCACAAATCCAAAGCCTTTTGCTGTGCCAAAAAATTCGCCCTTAACATAGCCGTGCGAAGGAATTGTCAAAAATTTATTTTTTCTTATTTCAAAAATGTCACCATTGCCAACAAGGTCATAAAAATTTTTTTTCACCTGCTGCTCATCAATTTTCAAAGCAGACGAAAGAAAAGAAAAAAGTTTGTTTACATCGCTGTAAATCAAACTATTTTTATCCAAAAGTTCTAATATTTGCTTTTTCACACTCATAAAAAGCCTCTTTTATGGGTGATATACCAAAAGTGTGACAAAATAAAGTATAACGCAAACCACAGCAATTATAGAGAAAATAATTGTGATGAGTTTAAGTCTGCCATCACGTGAGCCACCTTTATTTTTTGAATAATAACTTTCTTGTTGACCTGTGATGACATTTGTGCTTTCGCCGTCACCATCAGTGTTTTGAAAAAGTGTTGTTGCAACAATCACAAGTGCACAAACAACAACCAAGCAAAAAAGCACAATTCTTATTATTGGAAAAGACGATGTGATCCAAGGTGCTAAATTTGAATTTTCCATTTTAATCTCCTTTTAATGCATATAACGAGCGAGTGAAATAACCCCGATTATCAAAAGTGACAAAATGCACAAAACAACCGAGCCCCACTTGAAAGGTTTTACATCTTTGTTAAATTTTGGGCCTTTTAAAAATCCAAGTATGCAAATCAAAGCAACCAAGCCAAAAGCACAGACAACAATGATGTAAGTGAAATCAGTCCATCCGTGAGTCACCCAATTTGAAAAATCGTTCCAAATGTTCAGCAACAATGCTCTCATAAACACTCCTTGCCAATATTTTAACATACTCAAACAAATTTTTCAACTCTTTTTAAGATAAAAGTAAAAAATATTGTGTTAAATGCGGCAAATATGACAGAATATTTGCTTTTTTACAAAAATAATGATAATATTTTAAATATAAAACAATTAGAAGAGAGGAAAAAGATGAATAGAACAAAGATTGTTTGCTCAATAGGCCCAACAAGTTCGGATATAAGAACTTTGGAAAGAATGATTGATGCCGGAATGAATGTTGCACGTTTCAACATGAGTCACGGCACACACGATTCACATAAAGAACTCATTGATGCTGTTAAAATTGCAAGGAAAAACAAAAACACCTCTGTTGCAATTTTAATAGACACCAAAGGTCCAGAGATCAGGATTAAACAGTTTAAAAATGGTGAAATAAATCTAGCTGAAAACGCCACTTTCACTCTAACAACAAAAGATGTTGTTGGAACAAAAGATATGGTCAGCATAACTTATTCAAAACTGCCAAAACTGCTTGGTGTTGGAACAAGAATCCTTCTTAATGACGGATTTGTTGAACTTGAAGTTGAAAAAACAACAAACACCGACATCGTCTGCAAAGTTATTCATGGCGGGCCTTTGTCGAACAACAAAAGCATCAATGTGCCAGGCGTTAAAACGGACATGCCATATTTGAGTGAACAGGACAAAAAGGACCTTTTGTTTGCCAAATATGTTGGTGCAGACTATGTTGCTGCCTCTTTTGTTAACAGCGCAAACGATATTTTGCAAATGAAAGAATATTTTAAGGAAATCAATTTTCCAGATGTAAAAATCATTGCCAAAATAGAGAGTGAAGAAGGCGTTGAAAATTTTGATGCCATTTTGAATGTAAGTGACGGAATAATGGTTGCTCGTGGTGATCTTGGAGTGGAGATTGACTATGAACGCATTCCTATTTTGCAAAAAGAATTTATTATGAAAGCAAATGAAAAGGGCAAAATTTCAATCACTGCCACACAGATGCTTGAAAGCATGATAAACAGCCCACGTCCAACAAGAGCGGAAATTTCAGATGTTGCAAACGCAATTTTTGATGGCACAACAGCAATTATGCTCTCTGGCGAAACTGCCTCTGGCAAACATCCTGTTGAAGCAGTTGAGGCAATGAAAAGGATTGCGCTTGAAACAGAGAATTACACAAATCATCACCTGTTTCCAATCATAACTCACAACACATCAAAAGGTTTGGGATATGCAGTTTATGCCCTTTCTCAAACAAAAGGTGTGGAAGGAATTGTGGTTGTCACAAAAACCGGAGCAACAGCCCTAAACATTTCTCGTTTCAAGCCACAAGTTCCAATCATCGCGTGCACCCCAAGTGACAAAGTTTATCACAAAATGTCACTTTTCTATGGTGTTTATCCTGTGATGGACAACAACTACAAAACCATTGACGAAGTGAATTTAAGTTCTCTTCAAAAAGCAGTTGAAACAGGACTTGTTAAAAAAGGCGAAAAAGTGGTGCTTGTCAGCGGACAACAAGCAGGCAAGCGCGGCACAAATTTGATGGTAATCGAAAAATTGTAGGTGAAATATGGCATTTTTAATATTCTTTTTCATAATTTCATGCATTGCCATTGGTTGCAGCATTCCTGTTGCTTTGGCAAATCACATGAGCATATCTCAAATTTTTTATGACTACTCTTCCTGTCTTGTTTTTATTGGCGTTGTTTGTGGGCTTTTGTTGTTTATTTTTAGATTTGTTTTCAAACACGCCTTCAACCCAAACTGCAAACTTTTTTATGTTTCAAACAAAGAAGTGAAATTCTATGAAAAAACAAAAATAAGAATATGGAAAAAATTTGTTCCAGACTTAGGCTTTTTGGTTGGTTTCAAAAAGAAAGTTCTTAGCGGAAAAACAAATTCTAGTTCAAACTTTTACTACAAATTTTTATATGAAAATGTGAATGCAGCCTATTTGCACTTTTTCACATTTTTGTTAAACCCTCTCTTTTTCATATTTTTACATAAAATCTTTTATCTTTCAATCGGAATTCCATGCATGCTAATTTCCTTCGTGTTCAATATGCTGCCTGCAATGCTCCAAAGATATTTAAGGCCAAGAATTTTAAAACTGTATAATCGGGCTCTCAAAAAGGAAGAACTGGCACAAGCAAATTTGCAAACCGAAACAGTTTTAGCCTAAAAAAAGCATAAAAAATCAAAAAAATCAGCAGTTTTGCTGATTTTTTTATGCATTTTTAATTTCAACCTCATCTCCATTAACTTTGTTTCTTGGTTGCTCAACCTCATTTTGTTCAGGCATTTCTTGCTCGTCTTCACCTTCCACAAATTCATCAAAAGCATCTTTCTTTTTAGATTTTTGAGTTGTTGCATTTGTTGATTTTTTCTTCTTTCTTGGCTTATAAGCAATCGCCCACAAACCAGGTGTGATGAACACTGAGGAATAGAAGCCTGCCAAAATTCCAATCATAATTGGGAAAGCAAATTCTCTTATGTTTGCAACGCCAATAACTGTAACAAAGAAAATCATAAGGAATGTGGTGAGAGTTGTGAGAATTGAACGCGTCATTGTCTGCCTTACAGAAAGGTTTGCGATGTCCTCATTAACAATCTTTTTGTCGGCATTTCTTGCAAATTTAACCTCATCTCTCATCCTATCAAAGATGATGATTGTGTTGTTGATAGAATAACCCAAAATTGTTATAAGTGCCGCAATGAAGGAAACATTGATTTCAATTCTGCAAATCAAAACGATTGATGCAGTCACCAAAAGGTCATGGAACAGTGCCAAAATTGCCGCGAGTCCGCTGGTGATTTCAAATCTAAATGCAACATAAATCAAGATCACAACAACTGCAACAAGAAGCGCAATAAAGGAGTTCATCATCAATTCTGCGCTGGCACTTGCCATAGTTATTCCGCCATTTGCAACCAAAGCACTTTCGCCGTCATCTTCGCTGTAACCAAAAGCCTCCAAAAGTTCTTTTCTGATTGTTTCGTTCAGTTCGTCATCTGAGTTGTTTTGGAATTTCACAATCACAGCATCGCCTGATGTTTTTAATTGGTCATCATCAACAACCATTGTGGTTTTTTGCATTGAAGAAATTGAAAAATTGTGTTTTTGCAAAACGCCGTTTACAACTCTTTCAATTTCGCCATAATCTTTGTTTATATCATACTGAGTGCCATAACTGCCATCTTTATCAATAAAGATTGTCATGTTTGAGCCGCCGGTGAAATCTATTCCCAAGTTGAAGCCGAGTGTGCAAAGCAAAATCACACCAACAAGAATAATCACAATTGGGGCAATTAAGAACCACTTTAAGTTTTTGCAAAAGTTGAATTTACCATTTAAAATTTTCTCATCAAGGGAGAATCTTGTTTTTTTCTTATATTTTTCCATCGTTCCCCCCTACTGCTGCCACTTCTTCCTTTAAGTGTTTTTCCTGTTTTGGCAAATGCAGTTTCTTGGCTTTAAAGCTGTTGAATGGCAAATACCACTTAACAAAGAAACGCAAAACAACCAAATTCATAAAGATTGAAAGCAAAATTCCAATCAAAAGAGTGATTGCAAAGCCTTGAATTGATGCTGTTCCCAAAATATACAAAATCACTGCAGTGAAAATTGTTGTGATGTTACTGTCGAAAATAGGCCAAAATGCGCGTTTAAAGCCACCCTTAACAGCAAGTGGAATTTTCTTTCCCATTTTATATTCTTCTCGGAAACGTTCAAAAATGATAACCGTTCCGTCAACAGCCATACCGATACTCAAAATTATTCCAGCAAGACCTGGCAAGGTGAGTTGAACAAATGGAATTGCTTGCAAGAAGAACAGCATAAGCACAACATAAATCACAAGTGCAAACGAAGCCAAAAGGCCAAAATCGCCATATCTAAGCCAAAGGATAAGCATAATCAACAAAAGCCCAACAAGCCCGCCAATAAGAGCTAGCCTAAGTGCCTGTGCCCCAAGCGTTGCAGAAACCACAGTTCTTTCCAAAATTGAAAGGTTAACATCAAAAGTTCCACTCATGATTTGAAGAGCATATTCCGATGCGGCCTGATATGTGTTCATGTTGTCGCCCGAAATGAAAGTGCTGCCGCCCGTGATTTTTTGCTCACATTTAAGCGTTAAGGCATTTTCATCATCGCCAAAGAAAATGTAAATTTCTTGACCTGCACCAGCAACCTCTTCTGTTAAATTTTCAAATTTTACTGCGCCCTCATCAGTGAAAATCAAAGAAACACCATAAGTGTCATTTTGATATGAAACGCGCACATCTTTAATATCGGTGCCTTCAATTCTGGCTTCCGCTTTTGGGTCATTTTCCGTTGCCATACGAAGCGGCTGAGGATCACCAATAAGTTCCAAAACATCTTCTGGGTTTGAAACAGAAGGAACTTCAATTCTTATTCTGTCGCTGCCCTGCCTTGTGACAAGAGCCTCAGAGTAACGCGAGCCAATTGTGTTTTCCAAACGCTTAACAGCGGCTTCAATGGAAGCATCCAAATCGCCATTTGAGCCTTCTTTTGGTTCACATTCATAAACGAAAGAAACTCCACCTGCAAGGTCAAGCCCCAAAGAAATAGAGTTGAAAAAGCCGTTATAGCGATAATGAGTGTAAGGAATCATAAAACTGCAAAAAGAGAGAACAAGTCCAATTATTGTCAAAACGACAACAGCAACAAAGTTCTCAATCGAATTGCGTTTAAGTCTGTTTTTAGTTCTAGCCATACTGCCCCTTATTTTTCAAATGCTTTGATAAGTATAATACATATTAGGGGTTTCTGTCAATCAAAAAACTAATTTTTTTTCAAGTTGACGCAAATAATTCCACAAATAGAGCCAAAAACCGCGCCAAAGATGGTGTCGTTTAGCAAAGTTTTGTCAAAAACAAAAGCCCCGTCGAGTATTGAAAACACCAAAAACGCCAAAATTGTGAAACCAACGCCGATAGAAAGTCCAGTAATAAGCCCCATTTCCTTAAACTTTTTCATACCCACAAACACGCCAAAGAAAATGGAAACACCTTTAATAACTTGATTCACAGGCAAAATCAACTTGTCAGAAATGGAAGTAAATCTTAAAATAAAAGCAAAAATCAAAATGCCAACAAGAGCCACGCAAAGTCCAACAGCAACACCTTTCAACACAGCAAGTCCCATTCCACCCCTGTTTTTAAATGTTTTCGATTTCATTATTGCCACCTCACAACACTTTTAATCTTAAAATAATCTATGAGGTGAAAAATTTGAATATGATTACTTAAAAAATTTCTGGCAAAATAAAATCAAATTTTTCCTAATAATAATTTGACTTGCTACAAAATTGTAGTGTATAATTATTATGTCGAATTTATGAAAGAAGGAATACATGAAAATATTTGGCGAAAGATTAAGAGAATTGAGAGAAGAAGAAAAATTATCTGCCAGAGATTTGGCAGATAAAATTGGTGTCAGTGATGCCTCTATTATTCGTTGGGAAAACAATCAAATCAACCCAAGTATAGAATGTTTATATGCTTTGGCTGTGTATTTTAAAGTATCCGCCGATTATCTGCCTGGTTTGGAGGATGGAAAAGTTTGCAAAAAGATTAAAAGAATTAAGAAAAGAAATGAACATATCAACTTGGGCTCTTGCCAAAGAGATTGAAGTTAGTCATTCTTCCATTGTTCGTTGGGAAAACGCACAGGCAGATGTGTCCTTAGAAAGTTTGTTGAAACTTGCAAAGTTTTTCAAAGTTTCGTTGGATTATCTTGCAGGTTTGGAAGATTAGTCACCTATTTTTTGTTATATAATGAAAAAAGGCTTTTCGCCTTCTTTTTTATTAAATAAAGCCTTAAAAACACAAAAAATCATTATTTTTTCACTTTTTTTTGAATTTTTTTAATGTTTTTTTGAATTTTTCATTTATTTTAAATTCTATGCCCAACAATCTTCTTCACTTTACTGTCAAGTTTTTCGCCAAATTTTTTGTAGTCATCATAAAACGTTTTAGCAACTGCTTCTGGGAAAAGAGTTAAATTTGGAATGTCCAAAACATTGATGAACACAGGCTTGTAAATTCCTCTATTGCGACCAGGTTGAAATTCCTCACCCTTGCCCGTTCCAAATTCACCTGCAACCCACTTGCACAAATAAAAATGCTCTATGGATTTTTCATCCTCATAATCATAAAGTTTTTTAACTATCTCAACTTGTATGCCAAATTCTTCATAAACTTCTCTTTTAACGCACTCTTCTTCTTTTTCGCCCTCTTCCATTCCTCCGCCAGGAAAGGTGTTATATTTTCTGCCATTAAACTCTCTATACATAGAAACAATTTTTCCGTCTTGCAAAACTATTGCTGCTGCTCTGGACCTCTTTTGATTTGCCATTTTATTTTCCTCCAAGAAAAATATAGCACAAAAAAGAAAAATAAGTCAACAAAATCACAATTTCCCAGTGGATTTAAAAAAATTGGCGAACAATTTGACAAAAAGGCCGCTTTAATGATACACTAAATCGGTAGAACACAAGAATTTGAAATTGAAATTTTAATCCCCCAAAAACATATAACTTATAATATACATATGATTGGAGGATTAAATGACAAAAGATAGTGAATTCCTTGTGGAAATTGTAAAACAGGCAGAAAATATCTCACGTGAGGCCTTCACGGTTAAGCGCAAAGGAGGAGAAAATGATATAGTCACAAATTTGGATGTTAAGATTGAGGAGTTTTTGATTGCCGAAATAAAAAAGGCATATCCCAACTTTGACATTGTCAGCGAGGAGAAAAATTTCAACAAAACCCCAACTGAAAATTGTTTTATCATAGACCCCATTGACGGCACTAAAAACTTTGCAAACAATTTGCCCCTTTGGGCAATACAAATTGCAATGAAGCGGAATGGAAAAACAGTTGCCGCCGTGATTGACATGCCAAAGATGAACGAGTTTTATTATGCAGATGAAACAGGTGCATTTTTGAACGATAAAAAAATTTGCGTTAATGAAGTTCCAATAAAAAACGCATTATACACAGTTGACGGAATAAACAACTTGCCGGCGCTTATGAGAATTGCAAAGCACAGCACAATAAAACGAAATTTTGGTGCAATGTGTGCATCTATGGCATTTGTTGCAGCGGGAAGAATACATGGCGCTGTGTTTAGAAACGATGAGGTTTGGGATTTTGAGCCAGGATTGTTCCTAATCGAAAAAGCCGGCGGAAAAACAATGAACATGCCAGGTTTTCATGCTGGCGCAATGAATGAGGAATTTTTGCAAATCCTCAAACTTGAAACCGCAAAAAAAACGGGCAAATCAAATGTGTTTGTTTTGCACTCCCTTTGTGGCGACACCCTTAAAACTTGGGGACAAGATGTAAAAGAGTTCTTAACAAGCAAGGAAATTGACTGTTTTATGCCAGAGTTTCCTCTTTGCAAAGAAAGTTCTTTTGAAAAATTTGACGAAATTCTTTCAACATATCTTGAAAAAGGCACTTTAAACAAAAATTCGATAGTTGTTGCCCATTCGATTGGAAATCCATATTTTGTAAGGTTTTGCCACAAACACAACTTCTCTCCAAAGCACTATGTTGCTGTTGCGCCAAGCGCAATTTATGAATATCCCATTTTAAGAAAAGACTACATATGCAACATCATAAACAAAGCAATTTTATCCCAAGATGAAATAAAATTTGGTAAAAATTTCAAAAGTGTGTTTTGCATAACTTCGCAAGAGGGCAGCCAAGTTGTTGAGGATGAAAAACAGGAAAGATTTTCAAAATTTATAAAAGATTTCAATGCAAAAGATATTTATTTGGAAGGCTATGAAAATTTTGATGAATCTCACAGAATATACAAAATTCCAGAGTTAATTCAACTTTTAGATGAACTAATAAATTAAAGAGGTGTTTTATGAAAGAAAAACGTCAAGCATTCAATTCAGATTGCCAGCCAACTGGGCTTTACTATTTTGCTGGCGAGCCCATTCCCGAAGGTGGTTATCCAATAGTTGTTATGATTGCCATTGAAAACAGCAAGGGCGAATTTTTGATGCAAAAGCGCTCAAAATTCACATCTAGTCCCCTAACCTGGACTGTAACAGGCGGACACCCAACCTTTGACGAAAACAACAAGCAAGCAGTTGTGAGAGAAGTGAAGGAAGAGTTGGGGCTTGACATATCAAAGGACAAAATCGAAAGTTTTTGGCTTGGCTTTGACGGAAGAGTTTGCAGAGAAATGTTTTATTGCAAAAAAGATGTGGACATAAACAAACTAACCTTGCAAGTTGAAGAGGTGGATTCTGTTGCTTGGTTTACAAAAGACAAAATTTTGAAAATGATTGAGTCCAAAGAATTCAGTCCAAATCAAATATTCTTTTTCACAAACTTTTTCGCTTGGAAAAACAAAAATTGAAAACTGAAAATTTGTAAATTTTGCTCGCAATAAATTTTTTTTCATAAAAAACCGCAAATTTTTCATAAAAAATGCAAAAAAACATGACTTTTTCTAATTTTTATTAAAAAATGCCTAAAATCTTTTTAGGCACTTTTATTAAAATTTCATTTATTTTTGAACTTTAATATTTCATCATATAAAGATTGTAAGCCCATATTCTTTTTATCTTTCTGCGCCAAAACACAAATAGAATCTATACAATATTTACTTTGTCCCAAACAGCTTTCCAGCAGTTTAAATCGTCTTTGAACAATATAATCTCTTATTTCCTTTGGAATCTTTTTTGGGTATTTTTGTAATATATCAACACAAGTGTCATAAACATTAGAAAGCGAATATTCTGAATTTCTGTCGGGATGAACGACTGTTTTAGACAAATCCATCAAATCTTTTATTCCAGAATTCGATTGAATGTTTTTAACTATGGACAAAGCAATATCAAAACTATCTTTTTCGGCATTTGGATCGTCACTGCAACCAATTACATCAAATAAAAGAATATGCCATTTTGCACTTTTTTTATTGACACCTTTATATAATTCTTTTTTTTCTTCTTTCGTTAGGTCATTAAATAATTCTATTGCTTCATCAGCATAGTCGCCTTCATATTCATGCCATTGCATTAAATCACTATCTTCAAGCAAACCATTAAGTCTATCTAAATTATGGTTATTCATTCTCTCCTCCGAATTAAAACTTTCGTTTACTTTATTTGGAGCTGATGGCGGGAATCGGACCCGCGACCACCACCTTACCAAGGTGGTGCTCTACCCCTGAGCCACATCAGCACATTGCTGTTTAAATATAACACATTGATTTGTTTTTGTCAACTTTAAATTGACTTTTTCTCAAATTTGCTATGTTTATTTAAACAGCGTTTTATTTTGTCTTCCACAAATTCTTCTTTTTTCGTTTGTAAAGCACCACAGAAAGCAAAATGGCAATCGCAACAGTTCCCGCCGCAAGAGCTGCACCGATAGAAATCCAAAGTGTGTTAAAATCCATCTCTGGTGCTGGCGCAAAAACAAGTTGAACCGAAAAAACAGTGTTTTCATAATTCAAATTGTCATCAAAAACAACAAAAGCTGTTTGCTGCGTTCTGTCAATTTTCAAGTCCGGCTCAGCCCAATGCCAATGTGTTGGGAGCAAAATTTCTTTAAAATACTCAGCGTTGTAAGGCACAACTATTTGTTGCAATATGTTTTGCGGACTTTTTGCCTTTGAAATTGAAAAATATATTCCTTCCTTTTGACATGACAAATAATTTGCAGATTCTTGCAAAACAATCTTCATTTCATAGTCACCAGCGTTTGTTGGAACTGCCAAAGAAAATTCGCCTTGTCCAGCCTTTCGATAATAAATCTTTGCCCCCTTAATTGGATTTGTTGTTGAAGTTATCTTTGGTTGGTTTGGGTTTTGCCCATATGTCCACCCCAAAATTTCTGCCTCAAAGGTTCCCTGTGCTTTTAAAATATGGAAAACTGCATAG
>CANRMV010000008.1 GCA_947631875.1 uncultured Clostridia bacterium | reverse complement strand
GCACTAATCTATGCAAAAACGCTTGTAAAACCAGGAATTTCCACTTATGATATTGACAAATCCATTGAAAAGTTTATAATAGAAAGTGGTGGAAGCCCTGCTTGTCTTGGTTATGAAGGCTATCCGGCTGCAACCTGCATTTCCGTTAACGAAATGGTGGTTCATGGCATTCCTAGCAAAGACATAGTTTTGAAAGAGGGCGATATTGTCAGCATTGACATTGTTGTGGCATATAAGGGTTATCACGGCGATGCTGCAAGAACCTATCCTGTTGGGCAGGTTTCTGCTGAAAAGCAAAAACTTATGAAAGTGACCAAAGAATGCTTTTTCAAAGGTATTGAAAACCTTAGAATTGGCGACAGACTTGGAAAGCTTTCAAATGCCATCCAAACTCATGCAGAAAGCAACGGATTTTCGGTTGTTCGAGAACTTTCTGGACATGGAATTGGCAGGAGAATGCATGAAGCGCCATCAGTTTTAAACTACGGCAAACCTACTGATGGGCCGGTTATCACCGAAAATGCTGTGCTTGCAATTGAGCCGATGATAAATGCTGGAAAAAAGGAAATAGGTATGCTGAGTGATGGCTGGGGGATTGTCACGCGTGACGGAAAACCTGCCGCTCACTACGAAAACACAGTTCTTTTCACAAAGACGGGTCTGGAAATTCTCACTTTGGAGAGCGATGATGAATATTTTGCAAGGTGATGTGGTTCTGGCAACTGCGGGAAAAGAAAAAAATCAGATTTTTGTTGTGCTTGAAGTTGACGAAAAGTTTTGCTACTTGGTTGATGGAAAGCGATTGAAATTGACTAAACCGAAGAAAAAAAGCCTAAAACATGTTCAGAAGGCTTCAAAAACGAGTTTCGACAGAGAGAAACTCAAATCTGGACAAGAAAAAGTGAATGCGGAAATCAGAAAATTCTTAAAAGAAAGGAGCGAATATGTCCAAAGAAGATGTGATTGAATTTGAAGGAGTTGTAACTGAGGTTTTGCCAAGTATGACATTTAAAGTGACTTTGTCAAATGGGCATGTTATAACTGCATACATCTCTGGAAAACTCAGACAAAACTTTATTAGGATTATTGAAGGCGACAAAGTTAAGATTGAAATGAGCCCGTATGACCTCACCAAGGGAAGAATAACTTGGCGAGATAAAGGCTGATAAAAGGAGCAAAGAAATGAAAGTCAGAGCATCAGTTAAGCCTATGTGTGATAAATGCAAAGTCATCAAAAGAGATGGCAAAGTTATGGTTATTTGCTCTAAGAGCAAAAAGCATAAGCAAACACAAGGCTAATTAACAAAAACAAAAAAAATAAAGTCGGGGGAAACCCAAAGAGGAGAAAATAGATGGCAAGAATTGCTGGTGTTGACCTTCCAAGAGAAAAAAGATTGGAATATGGTTTGACTTACATTTACGGAATTGGCGTTGAAACATCAAGAAACATTTGCAAAGAAACAGGAATTTCGCTTGACACAAGAGTGAAGGACCTCACAGAAGAGCAAATCGCCAAACTTCGTAACTACATCGAACACAATCTTGTGGTTGAAGGTGAACTTAAATCAAAAGTTAGTATGAATATCAAGAAACTCGGAGAAATCGGGTGCTATCGTGGTATTCGTCACAGAAAAGGACTTCCTGTTCGTGGACAAAGCACAAAAAACAATGCAAGAACAAGAAAAGGTCCTAAGAAAATCGTTGGCGGAAGTGCCAAGAAAGGTAAATAAGAGGTAAGATATGGCAAACACTAAAACAAACACAAAAAAGAAAACTGTTAAAACCAGAAAGAGAGTTAGCAGAAATATTGATAAGGGGCAAGTCCACATCACGACCTCTTTCAACAACAACATTATCGTGTTCACTGACACACAAGGTAATGTTATTTCTTCATGCTCATCTGGCAGACTTGGGCTTAAAGGCTCAAAGAAAAGCACACCTTTTGCCGCTCAAACTTGTGTTGAACAAGCAGGAAAGGTTGCACTTGACAACGGTATGAAGTCAGTTGAAGTGTATGTTAAAGGTCCAGGAAATGGAAGAGAGAGCGCTATTCGTGCACTTGCAACTCTTGGCTTTAATGTCACACTTATTAAGGATGTTTCTCCAATCGCGCACAACGGTTGCAGACCTCCTAAGAGAAGAAGAGTTTAAAAGGAGAAAAAGTTATGGCAAGAACTATTGAACCTGATTGCCGTCAATGCCGAAGAGAGGGACGCAAACTTTTCCTTAAAGGCGAGAGATGTTTGACTAAGAAATGTGCAATGGAAAGACGTCCTGTTATTCCTGGACAACACGGTGCATCAAGAAAAAGAGTTACAGAATATGGGCTCCAACTTCGTGAAAAGCAAAAAGTTAAAAGAATGTATGGCATTTTGGAAAGGCAATTCAGAGAATATTATGAAACTGCATCCAAAAGTAAAACTGCCACAGGTGCTGAGATGCTTTCTTTGATTGAAAGAAGGCTTGACAATGTGATTTATCGTATGGGCATTGGCTCTTCAAGAGCAGAATGCAGACAAATTGTAAATCACGGGCACATTTGCGTGAACGGAAAAAGAGTTTCAATTTGCTCTTACAGAGTTAAAGTTGGGGATGTTATCACAGTTAAGGAAAACAAGAGAGAACTTGAAATGTTTAAGGCTCTTAAAGGCATGAAAATTGTCGTTCCAAAGTGGCTTGAATTTGACAGCGAAACTTTAACAGGAAAAATTTTAGCAAATCCAACACGTGAAGATATTGACAGCGACATCAAGGAACAACTTATTGTCGAATTGTATTCGAGATAATTTAAGGGGGATATTTATTATGATGGAAATGGAAAAACCAAAAATCACTTGTGAAGAAACAGACGGAGGAAGTTTTGCAAGATTTGTTGTTGAGCCTCTTGAAAAGGGTTATGGAATAACACTTGGAAACTGCATGAGAAGGACACTTCTCTCATCACTTCCAGGCTCGGCTGTCATCGCATTTAGAATTGCTGGCGTTGCACATGAGTTTTCAACAATTCGCGGCGTTACAGAAGATGTTGTTGACATTGTTTTAAACTTGAAATGCCTTGCAGTTAAATGCACAAATCAAGACAGAGATTTTGTCACATACCTCAAAATCAGAAAGAATGGTGCGGGCGAAGTTACAGCAAGAGATTTTGAAGCCAACGACCAAGTTGAAGTTTTAAACCCAGACCTTCACATTTGCACAATGGACGAAGGCGCAGTTTTTGACCTTGACCTTATGATTGGCAATGGCAGAGGCTATGTTTCAAGCGAAGTTAACAAAACAAAATTTGATGACATCGACTTCATTGCAGTTGACAGCATCTTCTCACCTGTGAAAAAGGTTAACTTTAATGTTGAGGCAACTCGTGTTGGACAAAGCATTGATTATGACAAACTTACTTTGGAAGTAACCACAAATGGAACAACCACAGCAAGAGAAATTGTCAGCCTTGCAGGAAGAATAATCCACGAACATGTTGACCTTTTTGTTGACCTTTGCGCTGAGATGGGAAATATGTCAATTCTCATTTCAAAGGAAGAGGACAAACAAGTGAAACTTATGGAACTTCCAATTGAAGAAATGGACCTTTCAGTTCGTTCTTACAACTGCCTCAAACGCGCAGGCATCAATTATATCCAAGACCTTATCAAAAAATCCAAGAGCGATATGTTTAAGGTAAGAAATCTTGGTGCAAAGTCTGTTGAGGAAGTTATCCAAAAACTTGAAAGTTATGGACTTTCTCTTCGTAAAGACGAGGAATAAAACCAAGAAAAATAAAAATAGGTAAAACCTAAAAAGGAGAGTAAAATGGCTAACGATAAATTGGGCAGACCTTCAAAAGAAAGAAATGCAATGCTTCGTGGACAAGTTTCCACTTTGCTTTGGAATGGGAAACTTGAAACAACTCTTGCAAAGGCAAAATCAACTGCAAGAATTACTGAAAAAATCATCACCACAGCAATGAATTCTTATCTTGACACAGTTAAGGTTGTCAAAGAAATCAAAGGTGCTGATGGCAAAAAAGTTAAGACCGAAGTTTTGAACGATGGTCCAAAGAAACTTGCTGCCAGAAAGAAAATCATGGCATATGTTTATGACCTTCAAGAACAAAGAAAGCCTAAGGAAAGCCTTGAAAGTTTCAAGCACAGAACCGAAGGCATCAATCATCCACTTCTTGAAAAGATTTTCAATGTTTACGCACCAAAATATGCAGAGCGTGCAAAACAATCTGGACAAGGTGGCGGTTACACAAGAATAACCAAACTTGGTCAACGACGTGGCGATGCTGCTGAAATGGCACTTGTTGAATTGGTTTAATTTGTTTAAAAAATTTTGAGCAAGTTTTATCAAAAAATAAATTAAAAAAAATATTAAAAAAATCTCACTTTATTAGTGAGTTTTTTTATTTTTTTAAACATTTTTTCAGCCCAAAATAACGTATTTTTAGCTATTTTTAATTTATTTTTATTTTAATTTATTTTTAATTATTTTTTAGTATTTTTTTTGAATTATGTTTTTATATAACTTTGCAAAAATTGGGTATTGACAACACAAAAATGATGTGATATAATCCTAGATGTAAAGGAGTTGTTAAATGAAAGTTAAAAAAGTGAATTTGGAAAAATATCTTGCTTATGTGCCAAGTTGTTTAAGAGGAAAGAAATATGTTTATGCATTAACAAGCTTATCCAGAAGAGATAGTGAAAAACATGGTTTGTATATTCCGAGAAAAGCAAATTTTATAGCAAGCACCTTTTTGAGCAAATTGACAAAGGAACAACAACCTGTTTCCATTGATATTCCATCTCAAATTCTTTTTATTGAAGATAAAGCTTTTAAAAACTCCAATATTGAAAGAATTGTAATGAATTGGTATGGTGTCAAAGAGGTTGGACAATTTTGTTTTGCTGAGTCCAAAATACAACATCTTGTGTTGTCAGATGAACTAAGCTTTATTCCAACTGGAATGTGTTTTGATTGCAATGACCTAAAATCTATTACAATACCAGATTCAGTAACCACAATTTCCAGCAATGCATTTTCGGGCTGTTCAAGTTTAGAAACTGTTGTTTTTGGACAAGGTTTAAGAAAAATTGAGGGATTTGCTTTTGAAAAAACAGCACTTGAAGAAGTTGACATTCCAGCGTCAGTTAAAATTTTGGAACGTGGAGTGTTTTTGGACTGTTCAAAATTGAAAAAAGTTGTTTTGCATGAAGGGCTTGAAAAGATTCCATCAAGAGTGTTTGAAGGAACAGCAATTGAAGAAATTGTAATTCCTAAATCGGTTAAGATTTTGGATTTAAGAGCGTTTGAGAATTGCCCAAATTTAACAAAAATACATTTTGCAGGATTTAATCCTGAACTAGTTATAGATGGACGATTGCTTGACTCTAAATTTGACGACGAAACTTTGCTGACAATTTTAACCTATTCGCCATATGTGATTGCTTATATTCCAGTCGAAAAATTTAGTGATGAAAAATTTGTTGCAGATTGTAGAGACTCAATTGTTAAGGGAATACAAGCCAGAGACCAGCATTTTGGTTTGACAGAAGAAAGAATATCGGATAATACGCGTGCTCTTAACTATGCTAATCAAGTGATTGAGCGTGCCACTGGAAAAACTAGAAAGAACCTTCAAGAAAAGAGTCAACAAATTTTTGAAAATTTTAAGGCAGGCAACGCAACTCCACAAACAAAAGATAAATAAAAATTAAAGTCCGCATCAGAGCGGGCTTTTTCTTTTGGTCTTTCATATATATTTTTATGTTTGAAAAATTGGATTGCAAAGTGAATGCAAATTTAAGTGAATATTCCACAATGAAAATTGGGGGAAAGGCGAAATTTTTGCTTTTTCCAAAAAATGAAAAAGAACTAGTTAAGATTTTAAAAATTTGCAAAGAGCAAAATTTGAAAACATTTATTTTGGGAAATGGAAGCAATGTGCTTTTTGATGACAAAGGCTTTAATGGTGCTGTGATTTCTTTGAAAAAGTTGGACAAAATTGAAGTTTGCGGGGAGTGTGTGAAAGTTGGGGCGGGAATAAATTTGTTCGCACTCAATTTGCGCCTTCAAAAACTTGGGCTTTCTGGACTTGAATTTTGTTATGGCATACCTGCCTCGCTTGGAGGCTTTCTGTTTATGAATGGCGGCTGCTTTGGACACGAAATTTGCGAAGTGGTGGATGAGGTGTATGTTTTTGATGGTGAAAGAAAAAGAACTATAAAAAACAAAGATTGTGGATTTGATTATAGGACATCCAATTTGCAAAAATATGTGATTTTGGGCGCAAAATTGCACTTAAAACATGAAAAAAGTGAAAAAATTGCCCAAAACATGGAAAGTTTTTATCAAAAGAAGAGGGATAGTCAGCCTTTGGACTTTCCGTCACTTGGGAGTGTGTTTAAAATAATAAAAACAAATCCTGAAATTCATCCTGCAAAATTGATTGACAAAATGGGGTTAAAAGGTGTTAAAATAGGAAGAGCAGAAGTTTCAAAAAAGCACGCGGGGTTTATTGTCAATTTGGGCGGAGCAACAAGCAAAGATGTGTTTGAACTTATCTGTTTTTTGGAAGCAAAATTGAAAGAGCAGGGCGTGCAACCGCAGCGAGAAATTGTTGTTTTGAAGGAGACGTGATATGGATAAATGGCACAAAAGATTTATGGAACTTACTGAGCATGTGGCAACTTGGTCAAGTTGTTTAAGACGCCAAGTTGGTGCGGTGACGGTTAGGGACAAGCGTATTTTAACAACGGGATATAATGGTGCGCCAGCAGGTGTTAAAACTTGTGTTGAAAGGGGCGAATGCCTTAGAACAAAACTTGGCATTCCAAGTGGCACGCATGCAGAAACTTGCTATGCTGCTCATGCAGAGCAAAACGCAATAATTCAAGCGGCAAGAGAAGGGCTGAGTTTGAAAGGCTGCACGCTGTATTGCACACATCAACCTTGTGTTGTTTGCGCCAAGATGATTATCAACGCTGGCATCAAAGAGGTGATATACAAAGAGGGGTATCCTGACGAATTTTCACGTGAAATTTGTGAAGAGGCAGGTGTTAAACTGATTAGATTTGATGACCTTGAAACAGAAGAAAATGCAAAAAACAGCGAAAAATTGAGAAAAAATCGCAAAAAATAACAAAAAAAAGAGGTTTTTTATGCTTTTATATGGAGATTATCACACACATACTCAATATTCTAGGCTAAATCATGGCAAGGGCACGGTTTTGGAAAACGCATCTGTTGCGGCAGACAAAGGACTGAAACAAATTGCCATAACGGATCACGGCTTCAACCATGAATTTTTTGGCATTAAGCGCAAACAAATTCCTGCCCTTCAAGAAGATATATTAAATGCAAAAGAAATCACGGGCGTGGACATTCTTTTGGGCGTGGAAGGCAACATAATTTCTTTGGATGGTGAAATTGACATAAAGGAAGAGGATTATGCTCCACTTGATGTTCTTTTGATAGGTTTTCATAGATTTGTGCACACAACCTCAATGAAAGACAAAGCGCTTCTTTGTTGGGCAAATCTTTTTGATAAAGCATTCAGGCCAAGCAAAGAAAAAATAAACAGAAACACAACCGCTTTTTTGAAAATGTTGGACAAATATCCCATTGATGTGATAACTCATCTTAATTTCAGTTTCCAAACGGACACCATTGCTGTTGCAAAGATGGCAAAGCAAAAGGGAGTTTATATTGAACTCAACGGAAAGCACATCAATTTCACGGAAGAGGAAATTATGACTATGGCATCCGAAGGGGTGAAATTTATTGTAAACTCTGATGCACACACTCCTGAAAGAGTTGGAGAAGCAAATCTTGGCTTGAATTTGATTTATAAATACAACATACCTCTTTCGCAAGTGGCAAATGTTGACAAACTTCCAAAATTTCATAAGAAAAGGAATTGGTGATGAGTTTTTCGCGAAATTCAAAAGAAGAATTATTGCAAATTGAGTATAGTGACGACAGTTGCGCCATTGCATTTATGTCGGGACTTTTTCATTCTTGCGGAGAAATATCCAAAGTTGGAAGCAAACTTTATATAAAAGTTGTTTCAGACGTTGAAAAACTGTTTTCATATATTGAAAATTTGGTTAAAAGGTTTTTTGGCGATGAAGTTACGCCTGAAATTTCCGAAAATTACAATATCAACAAAAATACATATTATGAAATTTCCTTTGAGGTGGAAAAATTTAGGCGGCTGTTGGTGGACACAGGGGTTGTGACCTTTGCCGATGGCGGAGTTTCAATAAATTTTTCTCTTGACAAAAATCTGCTTTTGGAAGATGAGCCTCGCAGAGCGTTTATTAGAGGTGTTTACATTGGCTCTTCCACTTCTTCAATCAAACTTTCCAGCGATGCGGCACAAAGTTGTGGCTCGGGCTATCATTTGGAATTTAACAGCCAAAGCCACGAATTTTTGATTGAGTTTTCCAGTCTTCTTGCCGAATACAACATAATTGGCAAAATTTTTGAGAGAAAAAACAGTTTTGTGCTTTACATTAAAGATGTGAACACAATTCAAGATTTATTGGCACTTATGGGGGCAAACAACAGCGTTTTGGCACTTTCCAATGAAATTGTAACACGAGAACTGAGAAACAAAGTTAATCGCCAAGTGAATTGCATAAATGCCAATATCAACAAAACGGTGGAGGCAAGTTTGAAACAGACAAATGCCATAAACACAATAATAAACACCATTGGACTTGAAAGTTTGCCAGAGGATTTGCAAGAGGTTGCGGTTTTGAGATTGGCAAATCCAGAGGAAAGCCTTGACGAACTTTTAAAACTTTCCACAATAAAACTGACACGTTCGGGACTTAATCACCGATTTAGAAAATTGATTAAAATTGCAAGCGAATTGGAGGAAATATGAAAGATTTTGTTCACTTACATGTCCACACCGAATTTTCACTTTTGGACGGGATTGCGCGAATTAACAAACTCATTGACATAACAAAAGAGCGTGGATATAGCGCTGTTGCAATAACTGATCACGGCAATATGTATGGCACACTTCAATTTTTTGAAGAGTGCATTAAGGCGGGGATTAAGCCAATTATTGGCTGCGAATTTTATATTTGTCACGACTTAACCAAAAAGCAGGGCAAAGATGACATTGGACACATTATTCTGCTTGCCAAAAATGATGAGGGTTATCACAACCTTTTAAAATTGAACGAAATTGCCTTTTGTGACGGGTTTTATTACAAGCCAAGAATAGACTACAAAACGCTTGCGGAGCATTCCAAAGGCGTGATTTGCCTCTCTGCCTGCCTTGCCGGGCACATTCCAAGCCTTATTTTGCAAAGACGCTATGACGAGGCGGATGCGCTTGCGCTTAAACTTAAAAATATGTTTGATGAGGGCGATTTTTATCTTGAAATTCAAAATCATGGAATTGCAGAGCAAAAAATTGTGAACCAGTATTTGGCAGAGATGTCAAAAAAGTTTTCAATCAAAATGGTTGCCACAAACGACGTGCATTATTTATACAAAGACGATGCCGAAATGCAAGACGTGTTGATGTGCGTTCAAATGGGGAAATATCTTGATGATGAGGACAGAATGAAATTCCCAACCGACCAATTTTATTTGAAAACCTATGAAGAGATGCAAGAAGCGATGGTTGGCTTTGAAGATGCGCTTGACACAACTGTTGAAATTGCCAACAAGTGCAATGTGACAATCAAAACAAAGTCGCTTGGCGAGGTGTATGGAATTGATGAAAAATACAAATTGCCAAGTTCAAAAAACTACATTCCTGTTTACAGACCAAGCACGGGCGAAGAGCCTTATGAATTTTTGAGAAGAATTTCTTATGAGGGCCTTCACAAAAAATATAAAAATGTCACACAAGACCTCATTGACCGTCTTGAAATGGAACTTGAAATCATCAAAACGCAAGGCTTTGTGGAATACTTTCTTATCGTTTGGGATTATATCAACTATGCCGAAAGTGTGGGCATTCCGGTTGGGCCGGGAAGAGGAAGCGGCGCAGGAAGTTTGGTTGCTTACACATCGGGGATAACCAAAATTGACCCAATGCGCTATAATTTGTTCTTTGAAAGGTTCATCAACAAAGAGCGTGTTTCCATGCCCGACTTTGACGTTGACTTTTGCATGGATAGGCGTGGGGAAGTTATTGAATATGTTAAAAGGCGTTATGGCGAGGACCATGTGGCATGCATTGTAACCTTTGGATGCATGCAGGCAAAGAACGCAATTAGAGATGTTGCGCGGGTTATGAAAACGCCAAACCCTGATGTTATGAGGCTGACAAAACTTATTCCAAACAAACTCCCTGACGGAATAAAAAGGCCACCTGTTTTGAAATATTATTTTGGCACAACGGGCAAGCCAGAAAATGACAAATACATCATTCCAGAACTGAGAGAAATTTATGACAATGACCCAAATATGAAGAGGATTATTGACATTGCAATCAAACTTGAAGGTGTGCCAAGAAACACCTCTCAGCACGCGTGCGGAGTTTTGATTGCGCCAGAGCCTGTTTCTGATTTTGTTCCTGTGGCAAAGAGTGATAACGAGCGTGTGACGCAATACAATATGATTGAACTTGAACATCTTGGGCTTTTAAAAATGGACTTTTTGGGGCTGAGAACGCTGACGGACATCAAGAAGGCTTGCGACTATGTTTATGAAAATCATGGCGTTAAACTTGATTTCTACAACATGGAATATGACGACAAAAAAGTGTATGAAATGATTTCCAACGGCAAGACGGATGCGGTGTTCCAACTTGAAAGTGCGGGCATGAAAAAGTTTATGAAGGACTTAAAGCCAACCTGCCTTGAAGATATTATTGCGGGCGTTTCTATGTACCGACCAGGCCCAATGGACAGCATTCCAAAATTTGTTAAGAATAAGCAAGACCCAGAGCATGTTGTGTATGACGACCCTTGCCTTGAAGACATTTTGGACGTCACTTATGGCTGCATCGTGTATCAAGAACAAGTTATGAAAATTGTGCAAGTTATGGCGGGATATAGTCTTGGACAAGCGGACAACATTCGCCGTATTATGGGCAAAAAGCAAGTTGAAAAGATTGATGCAGAAAGAGAAAAATTTATCAATGGTTGGGTTGACCCTGCCGGAAAGAAAAGCATTCCAGGTGCAGTTAAACTTGGGCATGACAGGGCAGTTGCAGAAAAGATTTTTGATGAAATGAAAGAGTTTGCAAAATATGCTTTCAACAAATCTCATGCGGCAGCATACGCACACGTTTCCTATCAAACCGCTTACCTTATGTGCTATTATGAGCCAGAGTTTATCACGGCAGTTTTGAATGACCGTATAAACAATGGCGATGACATCAAAAAATATGTTTCCTTTGCAAGAAGCGAGGGAATTCCTGTTTTGCCACCCGATGTTAACAAATCTCAAACCTATTTCAGTTGTGACCAAAATGGGATACGATTTGGCTTGGGCGGCTTGAAACATGTTGGAACGGCGGTGACTGACAATTTGATTAAAGAGCGAAAAGAAAACGGCGACTTTAAAAATTTTGAAGACTTTATTGTGAGAGTTGTAAAGGTTGGCGGAGTGAACCGAAAAGCCATTGAGTGCCTTATTTTGAGTGGGGCGTGCGACTGCTTTGGAAAGGCGCGCAGCCAATATATGGCAGTTTATGAAAGGCTTATGGACAGGGCAACAAAAGACAAAAAGTCCAGCAGCACAGGACAAATGTCCTTTTTTGGCGAAAGCAGCGAAGAGGAAAATGTTGATTGGCCAGATATTGCCGAATTTTCAAAGAAAAAAATGCTGAAATTTGAGCGAGATATAATTGGCGTTTATCTTTCCGGGCATCCACTGCAAGATTATGTTAAGAGATTTGAAAAATTCAACCTCTCATCCGATATGCTGAAAAATGATATGGAAGATGACATGGAACTTGGCGAAGAGGGTGAAAATTTTGAGCAAGAAACAACCGATTTTGGCTTTCAAGACGGACAGCCTTTTGTGTGCGGAGGAATTATAACAGAGGTGAACCGCAAACGCTCAAAGAATGGACGAGAAATGTGCTATTTGAAATTGGAAGATTTGAAAGGCGTTATGGAAATAACACTGTTTTCAAACGCATATTCAAAATATCGCGACATTTTGGAAGAGGACAACCTTGTCACAATTAAGGGTAAAATAAACATTCGCGATGGCATGGCACCTTCGGCGGTTGCGGATGCGGTGTTCTTGTGGAAAGAGGAAGATGAGGATAAGGGCGAAAAGAAACAAAGGTTGTGCCTTAGATTTGACACAAAAAATCCAGATATTTACAGCAAAGTTAAAAATTCAATTTCCTCATATGCAGGCACAACGCCGGTTGTGATTAAGTGTTCGTCATCTGGGAAAACCTTCAATTATCAACAGGCTGTGAAAATAAATAACTATCTTATAAACGAACTTAGCGGAATTATTGGCAATGAAAACATTGTCATTCAATAGGAGAAAAACATGAAAATATTGTTGCTTTGTAGTGGTGGCGATGCACCAGGAATGAACAGATTTATTTATGACATTTATAAAGAATTTCAAAATGAAACTTATTATGCTGCCGCCGGCTTTGATGGGCTCATAAATGGGCGGATTTATCCTCTTAAAAAAGTTGTAAAGGAGGAGGATAAAAACAAAGCGGGCGTGGTGATTAAAACATCGCGTTGCCCAGAGTTTAAAGAAAAAAAATATTTTAAAGTGGGAATGGAAAACGCCAAAAAGTTTGATTTTGTGGTGATTTGTGGCGGAAATGGCTCTGAAAGAGGGGCAAAAGAACTTTATGAAAATGGCGTGAAAACACTTTTTGTTCCTGGCACGATTGACAATGATGTTGCCGACAATTATTACAGCATAGGCTTTTCAACAGCAGTGAAAGAATGTGTGTATGCGGTGCAAAATGTTATGCCAAGCATCGAATCCATGAATCGTTCTTGCCTATTTGAAATTATGGGCAGAGAATGCAGCCAAATTGCAACAAAAACAGCAAAAATTGTCAAAGCGGACTATGTTGCAAAAGATAAGATTGAATATGAAAAAATTGTGGATGCAATTCTTAGAAAACATGAGAAAGGCAAAAGTGCAACAATTTTGATAAGAGAAAACCTCGAAGACATTGAAAAAGTTGCAAAAACACTCAACAAAATGCTGGGAATTGATATTGTGAAATTTCACATTGTTGGCAGAACACAGCGTGGTGGCGCTCCAACAAAGGAAGAACTTGAAATGGCAGACAAATTTGCAGCGGCAACAATTAAAGCAATAAAAAAAGGACAAGCAGGAAGAGTGCTTGCCAACAAAATTTTAAAAGTTGAAATAAAAGATTTCATATAAAAATTTTTTAAAAGGGAATACATTTATACTATGAAATTTAACTTTTTTGGCTCAAAATCGCCTAAAATCGGAGTGGCTTTTGGTGGCGGTGGAGCGCGGGGAATGTCACATATAGGGGTTATTAAGGCTTTTGAAGAATTTGGGCTTCAATTTGACTATTTTGCCGGGACAAGCGTGGGAAGCATTATTGGTTCTGCCTATGCCAACGGTTTAACATCAAAAGATATGCTTGAAATTGCCAAAGATTTGCGCGTTAAGGACATTCGCACAAACAAAGTTATTTTTATGCCTTCCAAAACAGACGGACTTGAAAAACTTATGATTGACACTTTTGGGGACATCAATATTGAGGATTTAAAAAAGCCTTTTTCGGCTGTGGCAGTGGACATAAAATCCACAAAAGAAGTGTGCATAACGCATGGCAATCTTGCAAAAGCGGTTGCGGGCAGTTGTTGCGTGCCGGGCATTTTTCAACCTGTGGAATTTGGCGACAGACTTCTTTGCGATGGCGGACTGCAAAACACAATCCCTGCCAATGTGCCAAGATATTTTGGTTGTGACTATGTGATTGCGGTGGATTGCAACAGCACAAGAACTTATGGCACGGATAGCAGCAAAGTTTTGGATGTTTTGGGATGTGCGATAAGGGTGCTTATGAAAAGTAACGCGGTTAAGGGTTATCTTTGTGCCGACCTTGTGATTGGCACAGACAACAAGCGTTTCAAATCCACAAGTTTGGAAGGGATTGATGAAATGGTGGAACATGGCTATCACAACGCCATTGACCTCATGCCACAAATCATGCAAATTTTTGAAGGCAAAGCCAAGAAGAAAAAATTAAAAGATTTTGATAAGGATGAAATAGAATTTATATAATGGAAAAATTGATTTACAAATTAAAATCGGAAAAAATCACAAAAAGTTTCATTTTTAAAGCGTTTTTGTGCATATTTTTGCTGATTTTTTATGTTTTTGTGTATGTCAATCAATTTGACCTAATATTTTTTGCAAATGGTTTCAACTCTGTTTTGAATTGCAAAATGCAAATTTATATGCTGGATGTGGGGCAAGCAACAAGTTGTTGTGTGGTGACGCCTGAAAGAGAAATTTGGGTGCTTGACACGGGAAGCCAAAGTTCATCAAGCACTTTTATGTCACAGATTGATATGATTTTAAGAAAAAATAATTTACATAAAATTGACTACTTGCTTTTAAGCCACAGCGATGAGGACCATGTTGGTGGCGCAATTTCACTTTTGGCGCAAAAGCAAGTTTGCCATGTGTTAAGACCTAAGATTTATGCCAAAAGTGAAGAAAAAATTGAGGATTGGCGGGCAAAGGAAGGTTCTTTGGTGTATGATTTGGCAATCAAAGCGGCGTATTCCGAGCCAAATTGTGAGGTCAAGGCAACTGAGGATGACATTTTGGTTTTTGATGATTTTTTTGTTTCCATTTTCGCAACAGAAAACACCACCAGGCAAGAGACAAATTCTTACAGCCCGTTTGTTTTGTTTTATTATTCGAATAAGAGTTTTCTTTTCACAGGCGATGCCACGCAAACAAGAGAAAATGAATTTTTGAAAGATTTAGGCACAACAAAAATTTCGGTTGACATTTTGCAAGTTGCACATCACGGCTCAAATTCCTCTTCTTCTCAAAAATTTTTGGACGCCATTTCTCCAAAAGTGGCACTTGTGAGTGCGGGAGACAAAAGTTATCCGCATAACGATGTTGTAAATCGGCTTAGAGCAGCGGGGATAAAGGAAATTTATGCCACTTATGATGTTGGCATGCTTGGGTTTGGACTTGGCAATGTTCAAACAATAAGTTTTGCCACAACAAAAGGCGGCCTAGATTTGCCTCTTTTTGTGGTTGCTATATCAATCTTTGCATTTGTTGTTTTGGGCTTTGATTTTTCAAATAAAAATCAAAAATTTTACAATTTGTTTTTATTGCGAAAAAATATTCCATAAAAATTTTGTAAAACAACAACTTTGTGCTAAAATAAGTTTATGGATATGGTTTTCAATAAAATTGTTGTTGTTTCGCTGTGCGACTTTGTAACCAAAGACGTGGCAAACGCCCTGTCACAAAACTTGGGAATGATGTTTTGCGACACAAAGGACCTTATGGAATATGAACTTGTTGATGTTAAAGCGATTGAAAATCTGTGTTCAAAAGAATTTTTGGAGCAGTCCGAAAAAAAAGTTATTAAACACATTGCATCCTTTGAAAATGTTGTTGTTTCGATAAATTTCGACTATTTAATCCACAACTTAAATATAATAAAAGAGAACAGCATTTTGGTTTTTCTAAAATTAACCAAAAAATTTGTGGAGGCTTATTCAAATTCGGTGGATGCAATTTCCTTTGCGGACAGAAACAAACAACTTGAACAAATTGCAAATGTGACAATACCTTTGAAAAAAATTGAAACAAATTTTGCTTGCAAAAAAATTATTGACGCGATTGGGAGGATTTTATGAACATTATAAAAAAAGCAATAAACTATCTTAAAGCCTTGTCGGCAGAGACAATAACAAATGCGGGCTCGGGGCATTTGGGAGTTTCTTTGGGGGCATCCTCCATTCTTTTCGCACTTTTTAAGGATCATTTGAATTTTGATGTTTCTGACACAGATTATCTTAATCGTGATAGATTGGTTTTGTCGGCAGGCCACGCAAGTGCACTGTATTACAGCCTTTTGACTATGTTTGGCTATGACTTAACACTTCAAGATTTGAAAGAATTTAGGCGACTAGGCTCAAAAACGCCAGGTCATCCAGAACTTAATGTAACTGAGGGAGTTGAGGTTTCAACGGGCCCACTTGGGCAGGGTGTTGCAAATGCAGTTGGAATGGCGATTGCTGAGGCTGTTATGGAAGAGCGTTTTAACACAGTTGGCTTTGACATAATAAACAATTACACCTATTGTTTTGTTGGCGATGGGTGCTTGATGGAAGGAGTGGCACAAGAAGCAATAAGCCTTGCTGGCTCTCTTCAATTAAACAAATTGATTTTGCTCTATGACAGCAATGAGGTTACCATTGATGGCTCTCTTACCATTACCAACCGCGAAAATGTGGCAAAAAAGTTTTCTGCGATGGGCTGGGATGTGATAAAGGTTAATCGAGGAAATAATTATTATTATTGCACGCACGCCATTGCAAGAGCAAAGAAAAATAAAAAACCAACCATTATAATTTTCAACACAACCATTGGAATTGGAACGGAAAAAGAAGGAACTTCGGCAGTGCATTCGGGCATTATGTCAGAGAAGGAACTTGCCGCATTTAAGGAAAGTTTGTCTGTTAAAGAAAGTTTCTTTATTCCAAGTGATGTCCGCGAACTTTGCATGGCAACAACAAGGCGTGGCAAACTTAATCATGAAAAATGGAATCAAAGTTTGGCGATGTATTCAAGCACACATCCAGAACTTTACAAATCTTTGATGGCTTTCTTTGACAGAAAGAAGATAAATTTGGACAGAATTTTGAAAAACATTTCAAAATATGACGGAAAGAGCATGAGAGAGGTAAACAAGCACGCTTTAAGCGAACTTGCTTATCAATGCCCTCAGGTTATTGGCGGAACGGCGGATGTTGGACCTTCTTCACTTGCAGTTATTGACAATGCGGGAAACTTTTCTTATGGTTACAGACGCGGCAAAAACATTCACTTTGGCGTTCGTGAACATGCCATGACAGCAATAACAAATGGCATAGCTCTTTATGAGGACTTCATTGCCTTTGACTCCACTTTTCTTGCCTTTGCAACCTATGCTTTGCCAGCACTGAAAATGCGATGCATGATGAAAGTTCCTGTTATGTCCTTCTACACACACGACAGCATTGCGGTTGGGCAAGACGGACCTTCGCATCAACCTATCGAGCAACTTGGGCAACTGAGGGCAATAATTGGCAACACAGTATATCGTCCTTGCGATTATAAAGAACTTGTTGCAGGCTATTCAAACTGCATAAAAAATTACCTCCCAACCACTTTTGCTTTGTCTAGGCAGGAAATTGGGCATATTGATGGCACATCGTTTGAAGGCGCTTTAATGGGAGGCTATTTGCTTGAAAACAAATCGCCAAAGCCAGATGTTGTGATTGTTGCAAGTGGCTCAGAAGTGGAACTTGCAGTTAAGGTTGCCAAAGAGTTTAAAAAGAAAATAGTTGTGAATGTTGTTTCAATGCCATCTCTTGAAGTTTTTGAAAAACAAACGACTGCTTATAAAAACAAAGTGATATACAAAGATGCAAAGCTTGTTTTGTGCTTGGAGGCAAGCAACGACTACAAGTGGCTCAAAGTTTTGGGTGGCAAAGCGGCTTTATATGGAGTTTTTGACTATGTTGGAAGCGGAACTCCACAAGAGGTGGTTGAGAAAGCGGGCTTCACAGTTAAAGATGTGGTTAAATTTATTGACAGCAAATTAAAAGCACAAAAATAGTCAAAATCTGACAAAAAGGGCAACAAAATTCATAGCAACATAACAATTTCATTTATAAAATATTATAAGTGAGGTTGTATGTTAAACAAAAAAAGTATTGTGCTTTCGGGCATGAAAGATAAGGCGCAAAAAGCAGTTTTAACTCTTGAAGAAGATGGAGTTGGAATAAAAGGCTTGTTGCGTCTTTATAATTTTTCAAGAGAGCCAAGCGGCATTTGTTCGCTGGGGCTGAATGTGGATAAAAAAGTGTATAAAGCGGGGCTGTCTTTTAAGTCCAGAATGCTTTATGAGTTTTTTTTGTCGCTTGAAAAAATTCCGACCAAATTTTCTTGTGCCATTGTAAATTTTCAAAATGCCGTTCCAACGCCAATACTTTTTGGGGCAAGCGAAGGAGCAAATGATGAAATTTATGCCAGCATAATAAACGAAATTGCAGAGGATAAATCGGCGGAAAATGTTAAAAATGTGTTGGATAAATATGATGTGGATTTTGCTGATGAGGAAAAGAAAGAAATAGAACAGCAAATTGACAAAGCAGTGTGTCAGGATTGTGCAAACTGCATATATAAGAAATATTTTTTTGAGCAACAAGAAGAAAAAAATGAAAATCAGCCTGTTGCGCAAAATGTGGGAACAATTTTTCAAGAGACCAAAGAGCCCGAAGAGCCTGAGGAGGCAGAGGAACATGAAGAAAAGGAAGAATTGTTTTTTGATAGGTTAAAGCCGCAAATAGACAAGTTGTTTGAAAATAATCCAATGGAAGAAAATTTGCAAAGCCTTATTCCTTCGTCAAAATGGGTGAAAGTGGAATATCAAGACGATGGAGATTTTTATGTTTTTGGGCTTTTGTATGACGAAGATGGAAATGTGAAATATGTTTGTTATGGCGTTCCTGCGGTGTTTGAAAATGAGCCGCCAAAAGAACTTTCGGGCTATCCAATTTGGCTGGCGCTAGACCAAAACAAGCAGAACGGTTTTGGCTATTGGCTAACCTATCAAGATGCGGCTTCTGGCGAGCCGATCAAGGCGTTTTTGGATTAGGCAGGTGACGATGAAAGTTATTTCAATCATCTCACTTGTCATAATTTTGTTGATTATTTTTGCTCTTTTATATTATCTTCTTGTTGGAGCACTTTTGTTCAAAATTGGATTTTCACGAAGAAGTTTTGTTGAAAAAGGGTTGCATAAAAACTTAGAGAAAAAACTTCACGATTATAAAATTGATTTGTGCTGGTGGGAAAAGCAAAAGCCAAAAAGAATTGTTATTAAAAGTTTTGACGGCATTTCTCTTGCTGGATTTTTTTTGCAAAACAACTCAAACAAAACTGTTTTAATTTGTCACGGATTTGGCGCAAGCCATTGGCAAATGCAACAATATGCCCAATTTTTCTTTGAAAAAAATTTCAATGTGCTTGCAATAGATGGCAGGGCGCATGGCGAAAGCGAAGGGGCTTGTGTTGGCTTTGGTCAATTTGAAAGCCAAGACATTTTAAAGTGGGTTGAATATATAAATGAAAAATGGCAAGACAACAAAATTGTTTTGTTTGGAACATCAATGGGCGCCACCGCTGTTTGTCTTGCAAGCGGCAGTAAATTAAAAAATGTTGAGGCAATTATTGCCGATTGTGGCTTTGCTAAGGCGAGTGACCAAATTGATTTTATTTTAAAAAAGTATAAGTTGTCTTTGAAAATTTTAAAGAAACATCTTTACAGTTATGCCAAAAGGCTTTATGGTTTGGATATAGAGCAAATTGATGCAACAAAATCCGTAAAGCAAACAAGTGTTCCCATTTTGTTCATACATGGGCAGTCAGACGATTTTGTTTCGCCTCAAAATTTGGATGTGCTTTATGATTGCGCGCCGCCAAATTTGAGAGACAAATTTTTAGTTCCAAATGCAGAACACATGATGGCATATCCAGAAGCGGGCGTTTTGTATGAGAAAAAAATAAGCGACTTTTTGAAAAGCCGCACAAAAAATATTTAAAAAGTAAACATAAAAAACACGAATGAAAAGCAATTAAGTTGTTGCTTCAATTTTGGAAATATAATAAAGTTTATTTTGATTCTTTTGTGTAATTTTGGGATATTTTGAGGTGTAAAAATCAACTCTTGTTGTGTCTGAAACATAAAATCTGAGGAAGTCGGTGGCAGACTCATAAACCACTTCAAATGTAATAGAAACCATTGTTGTGCCCAAAACATCTCCGCCATAAAAACAGAAACTGTTGTTTTTCAAACTATCCAACTCAATAATAAAAACGCTATAATTGTAATTATAACAATAAACTATTCTAAGTTTTTTGTAATCTTTTAAATTTGGCAAATTGTTAATCTTAGAAATTCCCGCCATAATCCCATCTGGATATCCAAGATTTATATCCGCATTTTCACTTGTCATGTCATAAATCAGTTGCCAATTCTCTCCCGAGCCGCCACCGATTTGTCCAATTTCATCTTTCAATTTTTGTATTTCGGCGGTTAAGTTTTTAAGTTCCTCTTGAACAGCAGGAAGTTGTTCGCCCATGTTTTTCAGTTCGTCAAATTGTTGTTCAAGTTCTGGAAGAACAGCATTTATTTGGTCCAAGCGTTGCTGTAAATCTTTTATAAGTTGATTTATATTGTCAGAAGTGTTTTCCAATTCTGGAACTTTTTCTATTAAACTTTGAAGTTCATCAATTTGGCTTTTCAGTTTGGTGAGGTCTTTCAAAGCCAGAAGTTCATTTATTTTGCCATCAAGTTCATCTAACAATTTTTCAAGAGGGGCTTTGGCAGCATCCCAATTTTTTGAAAGTTGCATAACAAAAATCTCCTTTTGCCAAAAAATATAGGACAAAAGGAGCAAAAATTCAACAAAATATGTCATTTTTTCTTGATTTTTACTTTTTTCTTTTTATTTTTCATGAAAAGCCATGCAAAAATTATTCCAAGAACTGCCACAATGATTATGATTGCAGCAATCAAAATCGGGTTCACACCATCAGGATTTACAAACTTTGTTTCAATTTCGCCATAGACGATTTCGTTGTCATATAAAAACATGATTTTGGTGCGGGCGGCATGACTGTTATATTTTTCATAGAGATAAATTCGATGCCCTTTTTCAAGCGACAATTCTGTTCCATCAGCGCAGTAAACTTTGCATGCGGCGTTTGTTTGCGCGTTGAAAGTTGGAATTGACTTAATCGTTTCATTTTTTTCGGCAACAAATTCGGATAAGATATAGCCTTCTTTTTCCTCAAAGAGAACTTTGTAAAAAGTCAAATTGCCATTTTCATATTCAACAGGGGAAGTGGACAAAAATTCCAAATTGTAATCACTGTTTTCTGAAAACTCTGTTCCATGTGTAAGCGACAACAAAATTTCTGACTCTAAATTTGTTTCAGCAAAAACGTTTGCTTTG
>CANRMV010000007.1 GCA_947631875.1 uncultured Clostridia bacterium | reverse complement strand
AAAAAGGGTCCGCGGGGAAAACGAATTTTAGCGGTTAAAAAACACAGCATGTTGCTGTGTTTTTGTGTCCGCGTAAAAAATTCTAGTTGTCCCCGCGCTAGAAGTCAAATGGGCTTGTTTTCTTAATCACCTTGCTGTTTCTCATCTTAATGTCATAATAAACTTTTTGAGTGTCCAAACTCTTCATAATTCCAACTTGCCTTACAGCATCTTTTTTATAGAAGAATGGAACTTGGTCCCAACGAGTTAATCTTAAACGCATTGGGTTGTAACGGAACAATTTAACAATAACTTCACCAAATTCAAGTTGTCCAAGCTCATAAGGTGTGATAAGCGCTCTTGTTGTTCTTTGAACGTTGGTTGTTTTGTTGATGTCGTCTGTGTTCTTTGTGCTTTTTGATACGTTTGTTTCCTCATGAATAAGTTGAACTTCGCCACACATTTTTGAGAACGCGTCTTGCGTTGGCTGGTCATCCGTTCCAATATAAATTTGTGCGTTGCAGTTTCCGCGAATGGTTTTGGCGGCATCTTGTCCATATTTTGTTTCAAGTTGGGTGTATGACTGAACAGCCATTTCATACAAAATGTTTCGTCCACGAGAAACGGTTATCATACTGTCAAACTTTGGAATTGGTGGCAAGTTACCAAACTCCTCCAAAATGAAGTAAACGTGTTGTGGCAGTTTTTTGCTGTGGTAACTGTTGGCCTTGTCAACAAGCCTTTTATAAAGTTGCGACAGGCACAAAATTGCCAAATTGTGTCGCTCTTCACGGTCATCTGGAATAATCAAATAGAACACCGTTGGCTTGCTTGTGAAATCGTCAAAATTAATATCGCTTTGCGAGGTTAAGTAAGAAATGCCAATATCGTTCATGAATGAAATTTTGCCATTCAAAACGCCGATATATGATTTTGTTGTGTTTGGTGCGTTGTTAATAACGGCAGAGGTCAAGTTTGGAACATTTGATGTTGCTTCATCACGCCCTTGCAGCAAATATTTTCTAACAGTTTCAAATGGTGCTTCGGCATCTGGGTCACGATAAGTTGCAATTTTGTATAAGTTGAAGAAATTGAACTTTTCTTTTGTCATTCCAAGTTCTGGATTTAAACTATCTTCAAGCATAGCAAGTGCAACACCATATAAATAGTCCTGGGCACCCTCTTCCCAAGTTGGGTCTGATGCCTTTGGAGATTTTGGAGCGATTGTGTTGCAAATTTCACGAAGCTCATTTTGTGCTAAATCACAATAAACTTGCTCGGCACTCTTAACCGCAACGCGAAGTTGGTCCTCATTAGGATAAGCCACACCTTCAAAGCCAAACCACTCTTTTCCATAAGTTTCGCCAGGAATTTCTTGATAGCCCGCTTGTTTTGGCCTTGTTCCGTCAACGCACTTTTTGATATTTTTTGAGCAGTTTTTTCCTTTGTGATACAAATCAAACGCATGGTCCATAGGGTTCCATCGCGTTGAAGAGAATGGGTCACGAAGGTCAAGCGTGATAACACGATAGCCTTCATCTTCACAAATTTTGCTTGTCATTGTGTAAAGTTCGCCCTTTGGGTCGGAAATAACCATGCATGGCTTTTCGCCAGAGTGAGCATAAATTCTTATACTTGGCACAAGCACCAAAGATGTTTTACCAGATGCGGTTGTTCCTATGATAAGGCAGTGATATTCATCCTTCATTGCAATTTGATATTTGCTGCCCTCAATGGTGTTTCTGAAAACAACCCCCGTGTTTTTAAGGGATGGAAGTTGCGACCAAGTTGTTGTAATAAGCCCAAATTTGTTTTTAATGTCGTTTGGTTGAAGCCATTCTGAATTGTATGCCAAATCCATTTCTGTGCCATCAGATGTTTTTCCTGTTGTTTTTGGGTTGGTTGCAGTTCTCATCTTTTTTGGCCTTGTGAATGCATATCCCAATATGCCAAGAATAAGCCCCGCACCAGCCCCAACAAAAGCATAGTCCTTAGTTAAACATTCAACAATTTGAATGCCCTCAGCGGAGTGCATAAAATAGTATATAGCAACGCCACCTGCATAGCCCAAAATGGTGAAAATAATTAAACAAATAATCAAACCTTTTTTAGAGGACTTTTTTGATTTATCGCTCATAAACCGCTCCCAACTAAAATTATTTTAAACAAAAAGCAAAAAAAAAGCAAGCAAAGAGCAAACTTTTTATAAAAATGCTTTAAAAAACAAAAAAAGATGTGATATAATAGAGTTGCAAACGAAAATGCTCTCGTGGTGTAATGGATAGCACAATGGTCTTCGGAACACATATTTAGGGTTTGCAATTTTTCCTTCAAAAAATTGCCAATTTTGCCCGTGTAGCTCAATGGATAGAGCATCGGTCTTCGGAACCGAGTGTTGCGTGTTCGAGTCGCGTCACGGGCACCATAAATCCCTTTATTTTAGGGAGATGTAGCGATTTTGAAGTTGCTACATTTTTTTAATTTTTGCTACAAATTTTCTTGCAAGATAGACCTTCATTTTGCAAAAAAACTTTTATTTGGGGTTCGATTTTGTCTTATCAAAAAATGGGCTATTTTTGGCCATTTTTTGCCCAAATTGCAAATTTTTTGCAAATTTGTTGAAAATTTTTGCACGAAAAAGCCAAAAATGTCAGTAAATATCGGTCATTTATGGATAGTGTTGTATGCTATCATTTTTGCAGAAAAAATGTAAAGGCACCAATTTTACTCGGTGCCTTTATCATTTTAATTGTTTTTTTATAGTAGAAAATAAGCCCTTATTTTTTTAAATTTTTTCTTGCAATGAACGATTTAATTGTTATTGTCTTTGCGAAATCCTTATTGTTTTCGAAATCGTCATCTAAAATTCTCAATATGTTTTCTTTTTTCATATTTCACCTCAAATATACCTTTCAATTTTACCGACCTGTAATTGAGATAAAAAGGTTTGCTTATCTTCGTTAAGATCAGTATAAATTTTATAAGGATCAATTTTTTCATATATTGCCGTGTCAACCATTTTGCATTTCAAATATGCCAAGCCAAGATTAACTTCATCAGGCGTGCTAAGACCCAGTTTTTCAAGTCCTTGCATCAGGCGTATTGCACGATCTCCATAAGTTTTAAAATTACGGCAGGAAATTGTGTTATCTTCAATTCCCATTGCTCGTTTAATAAAACCATCTTGTTCGGATATTCTTTTTGCAACGGACTGGATGCCTTGATCGGCATTGAAGACGGTATTATAAATCAACAGTTCCGCATAAGTTTTTGTAAGACTAAGAATAGTTTCATCATCAGCATCATATTTTTCTTCAAACAAAGACTTCATTTGTCTTGTCGCATTATCGACATTAACATTTTTTGTTGTGGATCTCAAAATTGCGTTTACCATGGTCTTTTTTGCATCGTCGGTCAATTTTACATCTTCCGTTTTTGAATAATTTTTGAGAAGAGTTTTTACTGCTGTTGAAAGTGTTGGATCAGTTGATACAGAAAAACCATAGTCATCTTGTATAGTTGGATCTGCCCCATGTTCTAACAAATATGTTATAACATCCAGTTGAGAATTATTGCATGCAAATGCCAAACCAGTGCTGCCACTGACACCGCGGGCATTTATGTCGTTCCCTCCTTCAACATATTTCTTGACGGCATTCATGTCTCCCGTCATGCAACTCACTGTAAATTGAACTGCTTTTAAATCCATAAATTTTTCTCCTTTTCTTATTTTTTCTTGCAATTTTTCATTACTGTTCTTATTATAACACGGGGGGGGGTGAGAATTGTCAAGACCTTTTTAGGAAATTTTTTAATTTTTTTTGAAATTATGCGAAAAAAGCATAAAAAACTTTAAACTTTGTGCTATAATGCTACCATAGGAGTTTAATATGACAAAAAACGAAGTTGTTGTAAAAGGCATAAATGTTTCTTACAAAAACATTGACAAAGAAAAATTTATTTCTCTTACAGACATTGCAAAAATGAAAAATCCAATCGCACCAGCAGATGTAGTTAAGAATTGGTTTAGGACTTATTCAGCAATAGAATATATGGGATTATGGGAAAGGTTTTATAATCCAGATGTAAAAGTGGTCGAAATCGACCAGTTTTTATCACAAAGTGGCGCACACTCGTTTACTCTTTCTCCAAAACAATGGATAGAAAAAGTAAATGCCATTGGTGTTGTTTCAAAATCTGGACTTAATGGCGGGACCTACGCACATCAAGATATTGCTTTTAAATTTGCAAGTTGGGTATCTACAGAATTTGAATTTTATCTCATTAAAGAATTTCAGCGCTTAAAGATTGCAGAACAAAAAGAATTGGAGTGGAACGCAAAGCGCGAGCTTGCAAAACTTAATTATCACATACATACAGACGCTATCAAAGAAAATTTGATTGTGCCAACTCTAACAAAAAATCAAATAAATTTTGTTTATGCTAACGAAGCAGATGTTTTGAATGTTGCACTCTTTGGAAAGACTGCTGGCGAGTGGAAAACCGAAAATCCAAATCTTAAAGGCAACATAAGAGATTATGCGACAATAGAACAATTACTTGTTATTGCCAATATGGAAAGTTATAACGCCATTTTAATTGAACAAAAAGTCCCACAAAGTGAAAGGCTTGTGCAACTGAACAATATGGCCAAATCTCAGCTGAGAGTATTAAGTCAAACAAGCAACCATTTTTTGTTAGATGATAAAAAGTGAAATTTTAATTTTGTTGCAAAAAAATACAGCAAAAATGCAAGATTTTTGCAAAAGTGTTGTTTTTTAGCAAAAAAGTGTTGTATAATATCGTATAGGTGCTACGGGGTTCGACTAAAAAAACAAAAATCGCCAAACGCCTTTGTTTTAGGGCAATTTAGCGATTTTAATATTTGATAGAAAACGGTAAAAACGGGCTAAAAAATGATAAAAAACGGCATTGTTTTTTCATTTCTTCGGAACCATTTGTTCGGGTTCGAGTCCTGACGGGAGCACCAAATTTGAAAAACTTTTTATAGGGCTCGAACGGCGGAAAAGCAAAAGTGTCGCGTTTGCCGCCCCGGCGTGATAGCAAGCCCATGACAATGGGCGGTCGCGTAAGCGATGCGGCGCAAGTCCTGACGAGAGCACCATAAAAACCAATTTACAAAATATATTTTGTTGGAGGCAAATTGAAAAATTATAAAGCATATGACAAACCAATAGCCGAACAGGATAGATTGAATTTACAAATTGAAAAAGGAGCAAATTTTACTCAAAATATTATTCAAAAAGTATTTGAAAATGTTTAAGAACAATTTGAAATGGACTTTTCATATCGATATCACCCCGACTTCCCTTAAATTGATACAAACACTGCACAATTTCAATCTCTGAATAAAAGAAATCAAGAATTGTTGCATAAATTGGAAAAATTGTTTGAAAAAGATGATTTCTTTTATCTTAAATTTACTTTTGCGTTTGTGGCAAGGAAATAAATTTTAAAAACACGTTTTGTGCATCTCCCATCCATTTACGAACTTTTGCCTTTGCGCACAAAAGCAAATATAAAAAACAGCAAAGTTAAAAGCGCAAACACAGAAGCTGTAATAAAAACAAGTTGGAATGTGAGCATATTATTGTTGGCGGAAATCCCAAACAAAGAAACCAAAGTTATTATTATACTTGACAACCCCACAAAGAATTTGCAAATTGAAACATAATGAGTTCGCTTTCCTGCTGGTGCGGATTCATAGATTGCGTTGGACTCAAATAAAGATAAACCCACTTGACCAAATCCGTAAATTATGTAAATCAGTGGCATTACATAATATGCCGCGCCACCGAGAACTCCGATACTTAAAGTCATTATGGCGATAAGTGAGAGGCTGATTATCATAACTAAATTATAATTTTTCTTTTTAATTGAAAGTCTTGCAAAAATGTAACTGCCCAACATTCTGGACAAAGCATAGACGAGTGTCATTATTGAAATGTAAGTAAATGACATATTTAGGTATTTTAAGCAATAAAGAGATAAGAAACATGTCCCCAAATTCAATGCAAAGTTAAAACTTGTGGTTAAAAATAAAACCTTACGAAAGTTCTTGTCTTTTAAAGGAATGCTTATTAAACCTTTAAATCTTATGGTGTCATCTTTTATTGGAGGCTTGTCCAATAACATTTTTAATATGAAATCTATTGTTGCTATTATAAAAATTGTCAAAAAGATTGCAAAGAATATGTAATACGCTTGTGGTGTAGAAACCAAATTGTCAAGTATGTAACTCAAACCAAAATTTAAAGCGGTTGCAATAGAAACTGACATTATTGTTTTGTAAGAATGGAACTTCTTTTGATCGTCCGGCTGTAAAATGCTCATTCTCCAATTTACAAAAGGTGCATAGTCAATCTGTGCAAGAATTGCATTTAAAATTAGTAAAGTGAAAAATAACGAAACGCACACAACGGAGTTTTTTGTAAATAATGGCAAAAATACCATGCCGAAAAAAGCAACTCTTGATGCATAATAAATTGCCAAAACAACAAATTTTGACTGCCCTATTTTAGAAAATAAAGGTGCGCTGAACAACTGAAATATGCAAAAGAGCACTCGCAACGAAAGAAAAAGCGAGATTAATTTTTCGTTTAGTCCAAGAAAAATTGCATATCCCGTTAATAGAGCCGATGTGGACAAATCGTTGGCAATATTGTCAAATGATACAGCAACAAGAAGCTTTTTGAAATTATTTTTATAAGAGTGATTTCGCATATTGTTAATTTTATATCATATTTGGCATTTTTTCGCAAGCTTTTTAATTCAATTCTATCATTCGCATTAGAAAATCGATTTTAAACGAAAAGCAAATTTTTATGAACATGTGCAAAAAAACAATGCGATTTGCTTTCAAGCAGTTTGCATTGCTTTTCAATTTGTCAAATATTTTGCTTGTGCTTTTCTACTGTTTATCCTTACCCTTCAACAAGCCTACGCGCATATCAAATTCTTTGTTTACTTCTGCTTTAATGTTTTTTTGTTTTTTTAATTTTCTTTCAAATTGGTTGACATTTTGTCACAAGTCCTTTACAATGAATATTGTAATAGGAGGTATTATGAAAAAAAGAGCAAATCAACAGCAAGCTGATGAAGTGATTGAAGAAAAAGCAGCTCAAACGGAAGAAGTGGCTCAAACGGAAGAGACAACTCAAAATGAAGAAGCTCCTCAAAATGAAGTTTCCAAAACAGAAGAAGCGCCTCAAACTGTTCAAGCGGCTCAACCAGTGACAAAAAGCAAGTTCACCGGCGGCGCCTTTGCAAACTTCTTTATAAATCTTGCAGCAAAGTTTGTCACACTCATCACGCTTGGAATTTTGTATCCATTTATGGCCACATGGAAAGAAAAATGGATGGCAAAACACACTTACATAAATGGCAGACAACTTGAATTTGACGGCAACGGATTTCAATTCTGGGGAAGATATATGCTTTGGTGGTTGCTGTCTGTTGTAACACTTGGCGTTTACTATGTTGTATTCATGTCTATTGGCGTTTCAAAATGGCGCACAAAACACCTTCACTATGTTGACACACCAGAAGAACAACGCAATTCCTACTTTGACGGTCGTTGGTATCAACTTTTGGGCGTGAAACTGCTTTCGGGCCTTGTGAAAATTGAAACATTGTTTATTGCATCGCTTTGGAGCGTTTGCTTTAAACAACGCTGGACTTGTTCACATCAAGTGATTGACGGACAAAGACTCAACTTTGACGGTGGCGGATTGCAGTTATATGGAAGATATTTGCTGTGGATGTTCCTCACCATAATCACACTTGGAATTTACAGCTTCTGGTTCACAATTGGAGTTAAGAAGTGGGTTATCTCTCACACTGACAACAAAGGAACCGAAGAAAGAGAAAAAATAAACAAAGAAGAAGAAAAAGAACTTATCTGCACAGTTGCCGGCCTCATTCCAATTATAGGTATTGTTATCGGCTGTGTGATTTCCGGAACAACAGGACGCTTCTTGATGACAATGTTCATGTCTTTGATGATGTTGTGGGGAGCATTACTTATTTTGGAAGGTATTGCCAGATGGTTTAAAAACAGAAAAGCAGGCAGGTGGACACCTGTTGCCGCCATTGCAATGGCTGTTGGCTGGATGCTTTTAATAATTTCTGTTTTCCTAAGAATATTCATTAGAATTTAAACAGAGTTCAAAAATAAACAAAAAAAGGCCTAAAACGGTCTTTTTTTTAATTATTTGGCCACTAAATTTGAAAAAACTTAAATCTTAATCACAAAGCAAGCAGCAAATAAATCAACTTTTAAACAATGTCGTCCATGCAATAAAGCCCACACGATTTGCCAATCACAAATTCGCAAGCCTTGATTGCGCCTTCACAAAAAACTTTTCTGTTTGAAGCAGTGTGAGATATTTCCAATTTTTCGTGTCCAGAATATGCACAAATTTTATGCTCGCCAACAACCTCGCCCACACGAAAACATGACACGGTTGGAGATATCTCATATTTTTTAAATTCTTTCAATATTTGCTTGCAAGAGCCACTTGGAGTGTCTTTTTTGTGTTTGTGATGACTTTCTTGAACAACAAAATCACAAGTTTGCAAATTTTGAAATTGCTTAATAAATTTCAGCATCACATGAAACAACTCACTGAAATTTGAATCCAAAAATATTGCTATTTTGCTTTTTTGCCTCTCAATTTCTTTAATATTTTCTTCTGTGTGATTTGTGGTTGCAACAACAATCGGTAAACGCTTCCTTTCTGCCAAAAGCAAATTTTCGTGCAAACAACTTGCACTTGAAAAATCCAAAATCACGTCACATTGGCAATTTTCCGCATCCTGCCTGTTGTTTTTGTCTATGCCAACATACCCTATGCCTTTTTCCTTTAACACTTCTTGCATATTTCGCCCCATGCGGCCGCTGCTTCCAATAAGCAAAATCTTCATAATCACCTCAAACTTTGCAAAACTCTGTCCAATTCTTTTTTGTGAACATCTTCCAGCCGAGACAAAGGTTTTCTTAAATTGTTTTCAATAATTCCCATTTTTGACAAAACATATTTGATTGGAATTGGATTTGGTTCACAAAAAATAAGATTGTTGAATTCAAAAAATCGATCGTTTATTTGCAAACTTAAATTGTCCTCTTGAAACATTTGCTGCATCTGCGCTGGAAAGGCGTTGCTGGTCACACTTATCGTTCCACTGCCGCCAAGCCCCTTAAAAACACAATTTAGGTTGTCATTTCCGCAATAAATATCAATTTTTCTGGAAACTTCATGAAACATTTGGCAAATATGGTCAATGTTTGTGTTGGCCTCTTTCAGCCCAACAATATTTGAAAAATCCGCAATCTTTTTCATCGTTTGCGGCAAAATGTTCACTCCGCTGCGTGAGGGAATGTTGTAAACGATTGCTGGCAAATTGGTTTTTTTGTCAATTTCAGCAAAATAATCCACAAGTGCGTTTTGTGTGCATTTCACAAAATATGGCGTGTGGATCAAACATGCTTCCACACCCAAATCTTGCATTTTTTTTATTTCTTTTACAGTTTCATTAACTTTGTTTTCGCCCACAGAAACAACAAGTTTAATATGGCTTGGCAAAGTGCTTTTTACAAACTTTACAAACGCCTGTTTTTCAGCACTATTTAATAAAAATCCCTCACCTGTTGAACCAAGCACCATAATTGCACTTATTTTGCCATTTATTTGATGTTCTAACAATCTTTCGGTTGCCAAATAATCAATTTTGCAATTTTTTTGAAAAGGCGTAACAAGTGCTGTGCACACCCCTTTAAAGAACAAATCTTCACCTCGTTTATGTTTATATATGACAAAAAAAGATTTGTTGACCGCGAATTGCAAATTCTCTTTAAAGCCTTACAAATTTTGGTTTAATTTTTTTTGTTTGGGCTTGCGAATAAGATTGCCTTCTTGATCGAGTTTAAAATAAATAAAGCGCACGGCCAAAAGAATTATTATTTTTAAAACTCCGTCAGTTAACTGCCCTATTTTTGTGTTATAAGGACTTAAACTTTTTAAAAGTGGCGGCATAACATTACTTTATTTCAAATTGATTTGGCTTGAACGCTTCTTGATATAACTGTTCAATTTGGCTTTTCAAATTTGGTTCTTGTTTGCTGTTTTCAGTTAGCGCCGCAAGAGCGTATTCATATTTTTTATGTAATACAACATTTAGATTTGTTAGCCTAAAAGAAAATTTTTCATAAAATTTAAAACGTCTTGTGTTTATGCTGTTTTCATCTTTAATATCAAATGGGTCTAATTCGATAACAACATTTTTATAGTTCTTTAAAATTTGTTCCAAGAAAAGACTTCCAAGACCAATTTCACGCATATCCTCTTTAACTGCAAAATAGTCAAGCATAGAATATCCGTTTTTGCTGTTGTATAAAATTGCATATGCCAAAATTTCATCGTTTTCTTTTAAAACATATGCATCATATTTTCGTTGTTTAAACATTGAAAACATCAGACGTTGTGATTTCATTTCATATAAAGGAAAATCGTTTGGCATAATTTTTGAGCGCAAATGTTTAAACAAAGCGTCATCCTTTTCATTGTCAAGTTTTATGATATGTTTTTTGATATATGTCTTTAAGTGCTTTATTGAAAGGTTGTCCTCTTTTTCAGAATGTTGAATGTGCAAATTTCTGTTTCCTATTGGCAAAACAGGCTTGTCCGACAAAGATTTGCTGAAAACAACATAATGTGAAAAATCCTCGCCTTCTTGGTTGTAAGGCTCTTCCAACTCCATTACTTTTTTGTATAAAAATTGTGCATTGACGTTCCATATTCGGCTTGTATAAAGACGAGCGGTTTTGTAGCCTTTGTTCTTTATCATGTTTATAGTTTGTTCAAGAGTGCTTCGGCCATATCCTTTGCCGCGCTGTTTTGGCAACAACCCAAACCAAGTTACCCAGCACATGCCTTTTTCTTTGTCATCAGGGGACATCCCCGTTACTCCGATTGGTTTTTCATCTACATACACCAAAAAGTATTTTCTGTCCCCTGTATCATGCAAGGCACAATATTCATAGTCATCAAAGCAACTCGCCAAATAAAAAATTTTAAACTGAATAAGACTTGCCAAAAGTAAGTTTTCTTTGGTTATTTCAACAAATTTCAAATTCACATCCTCACCTCATCAAAATTATTATAGCATAAAAAATACATTTTGCAAATCAAAATAAAAAATCGTGGCTTTAAAACCACGATGTTTTGTGTTTTTATCTGCTTTTTTCAATGTTTCCAAGTGCTTCTTTCAAAGTGTCTTGTGCTTTGAAAACTTTGTAATTGGACTTTCCGTCAACACTGACGATATCTATGTTGCTATAATGTCCGCCCTCGTCTTTTAAGAAAAGTGACATACTTACAATTTCTTTTGGACAAGCTTCTAGACTGCCTTTTTCTGCGGAAGCATCTTGCGAAGTGAATGGTAACTCTTGCAGTGCTGTTTCATCCACTTTTAAAGCAGCGCGAGAGTTAGGCTCTGTTGGATCTACGCTCAACCAACTATGTTTATCAAGACAAGCAACATTCCATCTGCTCTCGTCATGGGATGGCAAGCGCCACCATTGCCATTTTAGGTCGGAATGCTCAAACAGTTTGCTACCATTTTTAAGTGCGTAGGTAAGTGGAAATTTTGCTTTCAAATGAAAAGTAGGCATAGTATCCATTCGAACTTTAATGCTTCCAGAATTATATCTTGAAGGAAAAGGGGCAGGTTCTCTTGAAGATACCCCACTGTGATAGTTATAATAAGTGCTGCCATGATTGTCAAAATACCTGGTCATATCACATTCTCGTTCGAAACTGCTTTTTTCTTTATCATAAGTTGCTCCAACTAAACCTCTTGGAGCCGAAAAAGTAAGGTCAACATTAACATAACTATCATCAAAACTTCTGCCCGTGTTTTTTGTAAAGTAGATTTGCAATTCTGGTATGCCAAGAAATGTGTGTTCAGGAAATTCTTTAAAATCCCTTACGCCAGCCTCTTTAAATATGTTAGATATGCTCGCTGTGCAATCCACTGCCATTTTGTAAGGCTGTCCCGTAATTTGTTTTATCTGAGCCAAAAACTCGTCACACGTAAATTGAAACATTTTTCTCTCCTATTTTTTATTACATGCAAATTATAACATGGCACAGTGGGCTTGTCAATATGGTATTGGAAAAATTTTGAATTTAATGTGCTTCTTTCAAAGTGTCATCGGCTTTTATGACTTCGTAATTTCTTTTGGGCAAAATTCTTTCAAATGCTTTTTAAAAATCTATTTGTATGTTATACTTGTTATGAAAAAGGAAATAGAGAATGTTCAATCAAAAAGATTTTACAATTAGTGACAAAAATTTTGATGTCACAGACCTTCACAAAAACCTGACTAATGGGAATGTTTTAATCACACGCGAAAGTTTAAAAGCCAAATTAACCTTAGGTGAAAAAAATTTGCTGAAAGACGTGAAAATTCATGCAAACGGCAAACAAAACAGCCTTGTGATTGGAGATTGCAATCTGTTGGATGATTGCGGAATTTTTATTGACGGCAACAACAATTCAATCAGCATTGGAAGCAACTGCAAACTTAGAGGCACATTTTTAATGTGTATTGGTGATAACAACAATATAATAATTGGTGATGAAACAACCATATATGGTGAATTTTGGGGAAATGTCCATTTTCATGCTATGGAGGCTACCTCCATAAAATTAGGAAAAGATTGCATGCTTTCTGGCAATATTGTGTTGCGCACAACAGACGGCCACGCTATAATAGACAAAAATGGGCAAAGAGTAAACTTGCCAAAGGACATCACAATAGGAAATCATGTTTGGATTGGAATGAATGCCATGATTTTGAAGGGTTCATCAATTCCTGATAACAGCATAGTTGGCGCAAATTCGGTTGTGACAAAATCTTTTGAATATAAAGACAAAACAACAATTTATATTGCTGGCAATCCCGCCAAAATCATCAAACAAAACAAAGATTATTGGATAAGGGAAAAGGGTTTTAATTTCAACTCAGAAAATTATAAATTAAACATAAGGAAAGAAAATGATTGATTTACATATTCACACAAACAACTCCGATGGACACACATCTGTTCAAGAAGTTTTGAAGTTGGCCCAAAAACAAAAATTAAGTTTAATATCAATAACTGACCATAACACCGTTGAAGCCTATAACATTTTGAAAAAGTTTGAAACCTCAAAACTTTTCACCGGCCGAATTTTAACGGGCATTGAAATGCACTGTGCTTTTGGCGAAACTTGCATTGAACTTCTTGGATATGGCATCGATTGCAACAAAATGCAAAAATTTTTAAACGAACTCAACTATGATAAAATTTTTGACGAGATTTACAAGGCGCAATTCGCACAATTATTAACAACCTTTAAAAATTTAGGAATTACATATAAAGGAAAAGTTGGATATGAATTTTTAAAGAAAAATAGTGCGGTTTATTTTATAAAAGAACATATTTTTTGCCACCCAGAAAACAAAAAATTTTTTCCTGATGAAGTTTGGAACAATTATAAACTTTTCTCACGCATTTGCATGGCTGATAAAACAAGCGATTTCTATTTCCCCGCTCACCTTTATTATCCAAGTGTGAGCAAAGTTGCAAATGTGATAAGAAAATCTGGCGGAAAAGTTTTCTTGGCTCACCCCTTTAATTATGGAATAGGATATGGCAAAAATGATGATGACAAAATTAATCTAGTTCAAAATTTTATATCAAATCTTAATGAAGCCATTAACCTTGACGGAATAGAGTGTTTTCATCCATCGGCAACACAAAGCCAAACAGATGCTTTGCTGAAATTTGCAAAACAGAACAAATTTTTAATAAGTGGCGGAAGCGACTATCATGGCGTTGGCATACAAAACAAACTTGGAATTGAAATGAAAGAAACTATTTTATTCTAAACGGCACAAATGTTTCTTTTAAGATTAACACAAAAACATTTGTTTGTTATAATGTAAATTTGTGTTATAATGCTAAAATAAATGGAGGAAGATATGTTTTTCTTTACAAGCGACACTCACTTTTATAATGAGGCGGACTTAATACATGATTTTAGGCATTTTAAAAATGCAAAAAAGTTTGATAAATTTGTCATTAAAACTTGGAACAAGCAGGCAAAAAAAGATGACACAATTTTTGTTATTGGAGATTTTGTTGATTGTGATGGTGAAGGCTATGATGGCTGGAAAAAAGCACTTTCTTATGTCAAAAAAATAAAGGCACAAGTGGTTTTAATCATGGGCAACAACGAAGATAGAGTTGTGAAATATTATTTTGATGATAACTATGAAAATTTCCGAAATTACTGTTTGCAACTTGGCTTCAAAGATGTGCAAAAAAACATGACAGTAAAATTTAACGGTCAAGATTTTTTCTTAACTCACAAACCAATCAATTACAAAAAGGGTGTGTTTAATCTTTTTGGGCACATGCACCGCACAGGTGGACTTTACAAGCCTTTTGGAATAAATGTGGGCTGTGATTTGAACCATTTTTGGCTTTATAGTGAAAAAGATATACAATATTTGATGCATTTGAAAGAAAAATATTGGGATAAAGATGAAAATTTGAATATGGTTGTTAAATAAAAAAGGCAAGTTTCGCCTTTTTATTTTTTTGATTTTATTTACAACTCCCCACCTTCAAATCCATACAAAATTGGCTTTTGTGAAAATGCTTGCAAAACTTTTTTTGTTAAATATTTTTTATTTATCCAAGCAACAAACATCGCAAATGGATTGAGTTTTCAGTTTTCGCTGTAAGTTGATGTTCTTTTTTTGGCTATATTTTTCTCTAAAACTTTCAAGCAAATCGTTTTCAATTTTTTCTTTCATTTAATCGTTTTCCTTTTTCAACGTTTTGATTGCCTTAATAAAACTGTCAACTTCTTCACGCGTCGTTTTAAAATTTGTCATAAGACGAACAATTTTTTTAACTTTGTTTGAATAACTTAGTATGTAATTTTTTGTAAGGGCTTTAAATAGCGGATATTCAATTTTCGTAAAAACCATATTGCTTTCAACGGGATAAACAATTTCAAGCCCTATCTTTTTTAATTCTTGCTCCAAATATTTTGCCATTTGATTGGCATGTTGAGCATTTTTTAGCCACAAGTCACCTTTGAAATAGGCCTCAAACTGCGAAGCAAAAAATCTTGTTTTTGAAAAAGTTAGCGCCAGTTGTTTTTGATATTTTTCCACATCTTTGAATAATTCTGGATTGACAAAAACCGCTATTTCTCCAAACATGCAACCATTTTTATTTCCGCCGATTGTGAAGGCATCAATGCCTGTGTCTTGAACTAGTTCTTTGAGAGAACATTTTAAATAGGCAAGGGAGTTCGCCACTCTTGCACCATCAAAATAAACGAACATATTTTTTGCATGTGCAAAATCGCAAATCCTTTTGATTTCTTTTGGAGTGTAAGTTGTTCCAAGTTCTGTTGCTTGGGAAAATGCCACAATCTTAATTGGTGGATTGTGCCCCAGCGTTGAAATGGCCTTTTTTATTTTGCCAACTGTTATCTTTCCAAACTCGTCAGAAACCGTCAATATTTTTGTGCCAAGCGAATGCTCTGTTGCACCCATTTCCGAATGAGCGATATGTGTTGTGTCGGTGCAGATAATTGAACAAACACCATTTGTCATTGTTCTAAGCGCCAAGATATTAACAGCAGTTCCGTTTGAAATTAATGCAACTTCAACCGGCACAGTGAATTGACTTTGCACCCACTTTTTGACGTTTTTTGTGTGTTCGTCTTTAAAATATCCAAGTTCACACCCTTTGTTTGCAGCAACAACCGCATTCATAATCTCATCGCTAACACCGGCTGTTGTGTCACTTGAAAAATCAACTATCATTTCCCTCTCCTTAAAATATTTTCATTTTTATAATAACATAAAACAAAAAACTTTGCAATTTTTAAAGAAGAATAATTTTTCAAAGTTTAAAATGATTTGAGTTTTCTTTTGCTTATGTTATAATCGTTAAAGGAGGTTTTATATGAATATTGGAATTATAACAAGTTTTAGAGAGGTTTGCACAAGAGAAGATTATGTTATTGCAAAATCTTTTTCAAAAGATGGTCATCATGTTGACCTTTTGGATTTTCCTGTAACTTTTCCTGTGGAAAAATATTATGATTTGATCATCTTTAAAAATGCGTGGTATTTAAGCGAGGACAAGGTGGAACAATTTTTCAAAGATGTTCAAACTTTGATGAAAAAGATTGAAAAAACAAATTGCAAAATTGTTTGCTCCAATGACGGAAAGTTGAAATTTAACACAATCGGCAAAAAATATTTGGTTGACCTTTATAAACAAGGCTTTGAGGTTGTGCCAACAATCGACAACATGAAAGATATAAACCTTTTGCCAAAAGTGGACAAATACATAAAAAAGCCTTTTGTTTCCTATGAGGGCTTTGGAATGCAAGAGGTTTCACGCAAAGACCTCAAAGATTTGAAATTGAATAAAGAAATTTTACAGCCAAAAATTGATTTCATTTCCGAAGTGCAACTTTATTTCATAAACAATCAATATCAGTATGCAGTGGAATATGCCCCTCACAAATGGCCGGACTATCCAACTCCACACATGTTTAAACCAGCACGAAAATACATAAATGAAGCGAAAAAACTTATGGATTTAAACGGCGCCACTTGCAGTATCAGTCGCGTGGACTTTTTGCGTGTTAATGAAAACGAAATGCTGCTTCTTGAATTTGCCCACACCTGCCCAAACATGAACTTGCTTTTAATTGACAGAGAAGTTTCAGAAAAGTTTTTGAAAAACTTCAAAAAAGCCGTTTATGATTATATGAAAAAATGAGTTTCATCTTCTTTTGTGTTTGACAACAAATTTTATTTTATGATATACTTTGTTTGCCATGAAGTTGTCTAAAATAATTTTAAAAATTTTTAAAAAATCTGCTTTTTTAATTGTGCTGTATTTTTTGCTTAGCATAATCATAAATTATGCAGTAACCTACATCCCAATAGTAATTCAATATTTTATAGACAGCGTTATTGGTCACAAAAGCAACAATCAATTTTTGGGTCAAATTTTTGATTCATTTAATGGAAATTTAAATTTAATTGCATTTATTTGCATTTCGCTGGCAATTTTGCAGATTGTTATTGTGCTGTGTAAATACATAAGAAATGTTTTGCGTGTTCGTATTGTGGAAAGCGCGCGAAATCAGTTGAAAATTGAAGTTATAAAGCATATACAACTGTTACAATTTAACGAATATCACAACTCATCGATAGCAAGTTATATTCAAAATTCTTCGGACGATGTTAAAAATATAATTGATTTGTTCGACAGACAACTAACTTACATTTTTGATATAGCATTAATTTTGATATTTGCTTTTATCAACATCGTCAATTTGAATGCTTATCTTTCACTTGTTCTTTTGTTTTCTATCTTGTTAATTGTTTTATTTTCGTTTATCTACATAAAAGGGGCCAAGAAAAAAACAAAAGAATTAATGAAAATTCAAAAAGAATTATATTCCAAAACAACAGACAACTATTCCAATGCAAAATTTTTTAAAATTAATAACTTGCAAGAAGAAGAATACAAAAAATTTGAACAGATTAATCAAAAATATTATGATTTGAGTGCAGAAAAAACTGCTTTTGATTCAAAATACAAACTGTTTGTTAGTAGTTTTTTAAATAGAATGCAAGTCCCATTAATTTTTATTTTGGGATTTATACTCTATTATTATGATATAATCACCGTTGGTGCAATTTATGTGACAATAAGTTATGCAAATAAAATTATAAATGCTTTAAATAACATGGCGGAATTGATGGAATTTATAAACTCCTACTTTGTGTCATATGGCCGCCTACAAGAAATATTTAATGCAAAAATTGAAAATTCTGGAACTATACCCTTCAACAAAGACAATTTTGATATTAAGTTTGAAAATGTAACGATTAAATTAAACAACACCACCATTTTAAAAAATTTAAATTTTGAAATAAAAAGCAATGAAAAAGTTGCGATAATTGGGCCAACCGGAAGCGGAAAAACGATTTTGTTAAAAACATTAACTGGTTTTTATGATTATTCTGGCAGCATAAAAATTGGTGGGATTGAGTTAAAAGAATTGAATAAGATGTCGTTGCGCGAGAATATGTGTTTAATACTGCAAGAATCTTATTTGTTCTCTAAAAGCATAACAGACAACATAACCTTATTAAACAACAAAGCAGACGTTGGCAGCATTCTTGAATTTTTTAAAATCAAACAAGAGGTTCAAGCCTTTATAAATCAAGAAAACACGCTGATCGGTGGAAATGGTGCAACCGTTTCAAAAGGGCAAAAACAAAGAATAGTTTTGGCGAGAGCCTTTGCCGAACCCAAAAATATAATGCTTTTTGACGACTCGTTTAGTGCTATTGATATTAAAAATAAAAATGAAATTTTGGAAAATTTATTAAAACAGGATGATTACACTCAAATCTTTGTGACCCACAATATTGAAATTGCACCAAAATGCAACAAAGTGCTTTTTTTAGACAACAAAAAAGCGGTTTGCTCCACACACAATATCCTTTTATCAAATGAAAAATATAAACAACTGGTTAATTTGAGTTCGGATAATTTGGGGGATGATTATGCGTAAACAAAAGAAAACAAAAGAGATGTTCTACTTCACAAGCAATTACAAAAAAACTCTTGCTGTGGGGATTTATATCGCCCTCCTGTCCCTGCCTTACACGATTCTTTATCCAATTATTTATTCTGCCATTATAGACAAATATTTGCCGGCTAAAAATATAACAATGGTTGTGGCTTTAACTGCCGCACTTATACTTATGGTTGTGCTGGTTTTTGTGATGTCTATTCACAGTGAAATTGTAAGACGCAAAGTTTATATGGACAATGACAGACAAATAAAAAATAAAATCTTTAAGGCCATACAAGATGCACAACTAAGTGAAGTTGAAAAAAATCAAACAGGAAAACTTTTTCAAATAACAACAACGCAAGCCGCAAATGCTTCAAAGATGTTTGTTTGGAATTATGTGGGTGTATATTCTGTGAGATTAAAAAGTATAATCGTTACTATAATCATTATGCTTTTTATAGATTGGCAAATCACTTTAATAGCAGGCGGAATTTTGCTTGCAAGTTACTTAATCTTAATGCCATTTTACTCAATAAATGCAAAAATCCAAAACAAACTGCAAACCGGGATAAACAGTTTACAGGCAAAAATTAATGAATGTTTGGAAAGTTATGAAACCACAAAAACATTAAGATTGGAAGAAATTAATTTAAACGAAATTTATAACGATTTGGAAACGAATAAAGAAAAAGCAATAAAGTCATCACGCATTATAAACATTCATTCTATGCTTTTTGCAATATTAAGTTTCGCTGCGCTTATTGCAACAATCATTGTGGGTGGCAACAAATTAATTATCGGAGCAACCGCAAGTTCGACAATAATGATGATGGAAAATTATCTCTCAAACATTAACAATAGTGTGAGCAATATGGTTGACCACATGCACAATATAACAAACAGATATAATCAATTTTTAAATATATTACAAATTGTCAGTTTGCAAAAAGAAGAAGAAACTGGAAATGAAAAGCTTTCAAAAGTTTCAAGCATCGAATTTAAAAATGTTTGCTTTTCTTATGATGGACAAAAAATGGTGTTGAATGATATTTCTTTCAATTTGGAAAAGCCTCAAAAGGTTGCAATAGTTGGAAGAAGCGGCGTTGGCAAAACAACATTAGCCAATCTTTTGCCTAGATTTTATCCTTTAACAAGCGGCGAAATATTGATTAATGGTGAAAATTACGAAAAATATGAATTGTCTGAATTAAGAAAGCATATTTCATTTGTATTTCAGCAGCCAGTTGTACTTTCTATGTCCATTTTAGAAAATCTGCAATACGGGAACAACGCTAAATTTGAAGATGTGCAAAAGGTTTGCAAACAAATTGGTCTTCACAAAAAAATAATGGCGTTAGACGGCGGATATGCCTGCAAAATTGATAACGAAACAGATGTTTTGTCTTTTGGTGAAAAACAACTTTTAAATTATGCAAGAGCAATATTAAAAAATGGAGACATCGTCATTTTGGATGAAGTCACATCTAACTTGGATTTGGAGTTTGAAAGATTGGTTAGCAAAGCCAACAACAAAATGTTATCTAACAAATTTGCGTTTATAATCGCACATAGGCTTAACACTATTAAAAATGCCGATTTGATATTATTTTTAGAAAATGGTAAAATCAAGGAAATTGGCACGCATAATCAATTAATTGAAAATCATGGCTCTTATTATGAGTTGTATAAAAGCAGGCTTTAAAAAGCGCCTTATGAAAAAAAGTAATTTCAAAAACTATAAAGGAGAACTATATGAATAAAAAAGATTTGCAAAAGACATATCAAAATTGTTTGGATTTTTGCGAAAAAATTAAAAATCCCATTTTAAAAGATGTTGCAAAAAGAGTTTTGATTGATTATAAAACACAACTTTTTAATAAGCCTGCAACAACCTCACACCACTTTTTTAAAGGCGGGCTTTTATATCATACATATTGCGTTGCAAGAAATGCGATTGCCATTTGCCAGCTGTATCCAACTTTGCAGGTGGACATGGATCTCATCATTTTTGGCGCCCTCACTCACGACATAGGAAAAACACAAGAACTCAAAGATTTTGATGACATTACAGACGGGGATGCTTGCTTTGAGAATGGGGCTCAACTTTTGGGACATTCTTATGAAGGTGCACACATTATAGAAAATTATTTAAACGAATATAAACTAGATAGACAATTCAAAAATCAAGTTTTGCACATGATAGGCAGCCACATGAAAGAATATAGCGAGTGGGGAGTTTTGGTTTTGCCAAAAATGCTGGAAGTTGTTATCATCAACTTTGCAGATCACATAGACGCCGATTTGCAACCTGCCCACACCCCTCTTGAAAAAACAAAAAAAGGCGAAGAATATAAAGCGCATTCCCCTCGCCCATACTTTAAATCATTGAATGATTATTACAACACAGAAAGATAGAACATTGAGTTTATAAAAGGATATTAATATGTTGGATTTCTATAAGCAAACAAGTATGTTTACAGATTTAGGCAAATACAAAGAAAATGCCGTTGATTTGTGGGAAAACAAATGTAAAAAATCACTTAAAGAGTTGCAACACCACCTCATGAGTGTGACAATTCATCGCGTTATTATTCAGCAGGCGCTAAGAGACGGCAGTGCAAAATATTTTGAATATGGCAACCTTTCAAATATTGATTTTACAACGCCAATGTGTGAAGATGACATATTTTTAACTGCGACATCCATGTTTGCTGAAATTTTTAGACGTGACGAAAAAGGATTTTATTTTGAAAGACCCTTTGAGAATAAACTTGTGTTAACCTGTCGATATATTTCTGTTTTGACAAGTGCAATATTGAAAGCAAACGGAATTCCTTGCAGAAGCCGTGCGGGCTGGGCAAGATATTTGCGCGAAGGCAAATGTTTGGATCATTGGGTGAACGAATATTGGAATGAAAAAGAACAAAGGTGGATAATGTTTGACATGGACGACCTTTATGATCAAGATTTCATGAAATACAAACTTTATGCCAAAAACAAAATTGC